>RGEP01000084.1 GCA_009918225.1 Betaproteobacteria bacterium
TCGCCAACCACGCTGCAAAGCGCCAAAGACACCGCCTGGCTGGGCTTGCCCGCGCTGTTGGGCGCAAACGCGGCAAAGGAAGCCACCCGGCTGCTCAGCCCCGACTCGCTGTGGGTGGTGTCGCACCCGGTCAATGAATTGCGTGGGCCGCAGCAGGTGCTGCAGCAGTTCCTCGAACCGATACGGCAAGCCATGCCCGATGTCGAGCGACGCACCGATGTGTTCTTTGCCGGCCACTGGGACGGCCGCATCGACGGCGGCGCCGGGACCTGGGTCACCTGCACCGGGCACTACCTGGGCAAGTTCTTGGCGCCGCTGTGGGGCATTGCGCCCACGGGCGAACCGGCCTGGCTGCGCTTTGGAGAGTTCTATCGGATTGAAGCCGGGCGCATCGTGGAAGCACGCATCCTCTTGGACCTCGTAGACCTGGCCCGCCAGGCTGGCCTGCGGCTCTTGCCGCCTTCATCGGGCCTGGAGCTCTTGGTGCCCGGCCCTCAAAACGCCAGTGGCATCCTGCGCCATTCACCCGAGGGTCAAACCCCCTCAACCTGTTTGCCGTTGGTGGAAGCCATGATCGGCGGGCTTGGCCGCTACAACCAACAAGACCTGCGCAGCATGGGCATGGAGCAGTACTGGCAGCCCAACATGATGTGGTACGGCCCCTGCGGCATCGGCACCTCGCGCGGCATTGATGGCTTTCAACGCCATCATCAGAAGCCCTTCCTGGTGGCCTTCCCCGACCGCAAGGGCGGCCACCACCGCGCGCGCTTCGGCGAGGGTGACTACGCGGCCTCCACCGGGTGGCCCAGTGTCCGCGCCACCCATGCCGGCCCCTACCTGGGCACACCCGCCACCCAGCGGCCCATCACGATGCGCGTGATGGACTGGTGGCGCCAGGAAGATGGACTGCTGGCTGAGAACTGGGTGCTGATTGACCTGCCCCACCTCTTCCTGCAAATGGGCGTGGACCTGTTCGCGCCGACACGCTGATGGCTGTCTCCGTCTTCGACCTCTTCAAGATCGGCATCGGACCCAGCAGCTCTCACACGGTTGGGCCCATGCGCGCAGCGCGCCTGTTCATGCAGCGCCTGGTGGCCGAAGGGGTATTGACGGACACCGCACGCGTGCGCTGCGAGCTTTTCGGATCCCTCGGGGCCACCGGAAAGGGCCATGGCTCAGACAAAGCCGTGCTGCTGGGCCTGTGCGGCCACGACCCCGAAACCGTGGACGTGGAGGCCGTACCCGGCCTGCTGCAAACCGTACGCGACCGTGGCCGGCTGCAGTTCGTGCACGACCGCGTCCGCCATGAATGGGCATTCACCGAGGCCCAGGATTTGGTGTTCAACCGGCGCGTGGCCCTGCCCTTTCATGCCAATGGGCTGAGCTTGAGCGCATTTGCCGCCGACGGGCGTGAGCTGTGCACGCGGCGCTACTACTCGGTGGGTGGTGGCTTCGTGGTGAGCGAAGAGCTGGCGGCCGACGGAAGCCGCCACGCCCGTGTAGCCCCAGACACCACGGTGCTGCCGCACCCGTTTCACAGCGGCCAAGACTTGCTCGAGATCACCGCCGCCCGTGGGTTTTCGATTTCCGAGCTCATGCGAGAAAACGAATCGCACTGGCGCACCCTGGAAGAGATCGATGCAGGGCTGGACCGCATCTGGCAGGCGATGGCCGCCTGCGTGGAGCGTGGCTGCAACACGGAGGGCGTGCTGCCCGGGGGCTTTAAGGTGGCCCGCCGCGCGGCTGCGTGGCACCGAGCCCTCGTGAGCCAACAGCCCCAGGCCCTGCAAGACCCGCTCTTGATCATGGACTGGGTGAACCTGTTCGCACTGGCCGTCAACGAAGAAAACGCCGCTGGCGGACGCGTGGTGACCGCACCCACCAATGGGGCAGCCGGCATCATTCCCGCGGTGCTCCACTACTACGACCGCTTCGTGACCGGCGCAAACGCGCAGGGCCGGCGCCGCTTCCTGCTCACCGCGGGAGCCATTGGCATCTTGTACAAAGAGAACGCCAGCATCAGCGGCGCCGAGGTGGGCTGCCAAGGCGAGGTGGGTGTGGCCTGCTCAATGGCCGCCGGCGCTTTGTGCGAAGTGCTCGGCGGCACACCTGCTCAAGTGGAAAACGCCGCCGAAATCGGTATGGAACACCACCTGGGTCTGACCTGCGACCCCGTAGGCGGCTTGGTTCAGATTCCCTGCATCGAGCGCAACGCGATTGCCGCGGTCAAAGCCATCAACGCCGCGCGCATGGCGCTGCGCGGCGACGGCACCCACAAGGTCAGCCTGGACAAGGTCATCCGCACCATGCGCCAAACCGGCGCTGACATGAAGACCCAGTACAAGGAAACGGCACGCGGCGGGCTGGCTGTCAACGTGGTGGAGTGCTGAAGCCCGGCTGCCAAAAGCCGGCCGTCAAAGGCCAGCGGCCTCCAATCAACCGCACAGGCCACGCATCAAGCGTCCAGCGCTTCGACCGCACTCAGGCTCAGCGCCACCAACGCCCCATGCTTGAGCGCTGCGCGCGCCCGCAGACGCACATCGCGCCCGGGCTCCACCACCAAGCGGCAGTGGTATTCCAGGCTTTCGGTATCGCCCGGCGTGCTGCCGGGGATGGTACGGCTCCATTGGCGCGAGCCATCCACTTCAAGGCTCAGCCCCAATTCGGCCTGGCGGGCCGCATCGGACAGGCGCGCCCACAACTGCACATCCACGTCAAAGATGCGGGTGCGGTCCAGCGCACCCGGGATGGTGAGCAGGGCCACCGGTGCGTCACTCATGCGCACGGCCCATGATTCAGGCACTCGTGAAGTTGGCATGCAGCCAGTGTCTCCGAAATGGTGCGGGTGGTAGAATCCCTGGACAAATTCGCACAAGACCTGCCCGGGGTCTTCCCTGCAGCCTCGCGGGCCTTATCCGTCTGCACAAGCACATAAGAAACAAGCGGAGGGAGGACCCCCATGGCCAAGGAAGAGCTGATTGAAATGCGTGGCGTCGTTGACGAGATGCTGCCCGACTCGCGCTTTCGCGTGACGCTGGACAACGCGCATCAGGTGATCGCCTACACGGGCGGCAAGATGCGCAAGCACAGCATCCGCATCCTGCCCGGTGACAAGGTCACCCTGGAGATGTCGCCCTACGACCTCACCAAGGGGCGCATCACCTTCCGTCACATCGAAAACCAAGGCCCACGCACCGGCGGACCGGCCTACAAGCGCAAGCGCTGACGTGTCAGGCGGCTCCCACCGCACCGCGGTTGCCGCGGCCTTCTTTGGAAACTTTGTGGTGGGGTGTGGCGTGCTGGTGGTGCCCGGCATGCTCGACCTGATGGCGCAAGACTTGGGCGTCTCGGTTCCCACCGCCGGCAGCCTCTTGGGCTTGGCGGCCCTGACCATGTGCATCGGCGCGCCCCTGATGGCCGGGCTGACCTCACACATCGACCGACGGCAATTGCTGGTGGCCTCGCTGTTGATTCTGTCCCTGGGCCACCTGGCCTGCGCCCTGGCACCTGACTTCCAAACCCTGTTCTGGCTGCGCCCCCTGTCGGTGATCGGCGCGGCGGTGTTCACGCCGCAGGTGGCGGCCACGCTCACGCTCTTGGTGCCGCTGGAGCAACGTTCAACGGCCGTGACCAGTGCCTTCGTGGGTTGGTCGGTGGCGTCGGTTCTGGGCATGCCTGTGGGCAATGTGCTGGCCGATGTACTGAACTGGCGTGCCGCCTTCGGGGCCGTGTCGGTGCTGGGGCTGGTGGCCGCTGCAGTGGCCTGGCGCGTCTACCCCAGTGGACTGAAGGTGGCTCCGCTGTCACTTCGCTCCTGGAGTGACGTGCTGGGCAATGCACGGTTGCGCTGGACCCTGCTGGCCACCATGGTGTGGTTCAGCGGGCACTTCGCTTTGGGCGGCTACATCACGGCGGCCTTGCGCGAAGGGCTTCAGGCCTCCCCCAGCACGCAGGCCATGCTGATGGTGTTGATGGGCATCGCCGGTGTGGCGGGCAATGTGGCGCTGACCCGATCGGTGGCGCGCATGGGTGCAGACCGCGGCGCGCGGGTGTCGCTGTCGATCGTGCTCACGGGCTTGGCCCTTTGGGTGCTGGCTTATTCCTGGGTGCAAACCGTGTGGGCGGTGGCCCTGGCCATGCTGGTGTGGGGCCTGGGCAGTTTTGCCTTCAACTCTTCGCAGCAGGCGCGCCTGGCGCAATCAGCCCCAGGCTTGGCGTCGGCCTCGATCGCTTTGAATTCATCCAGCCTGTACGCGGGGCAAGCCCTGGGTGCAGCAGTGGGCGCAGCGCTGGTAGCGGGAGCCGGCTATGACACCCTAGGCCCCACCGCCTTGGTGGTGGGCGGGTTGGCCATGGCCTGTTCGCTGCTGGCCGACCGCGCTGTGCGGGCGCAGCCGTCGGCGGCGCATCAGTAAACCAACAGCACTGGCAAGAAGGCCAGACAGGCCAAGCAGGCGTGCACGACCAAACGGTCTGGGTCGGCGTAGAGCGATTGCAGCTTCTTCATGGGTGGTCTCCAGTGGGATGAACCCAGCTTAGACCCCCTGAGGCTCAAATCATGAGCCTCCATATCGCCTGTCGCTCCTCGCCCATCGCTCCTCGCCTATCGCTCCTCGCCTATCGCCTAGGGCTCGTCGTGCTTTGCAGGCGCTTGGGACGGCGCTGGCTGTGGTGCCACGTTGGGCGCCAGGGCAGGCTTGGGCGCCACCATCTTGTGGCCGTCCCATTGTTGGCCGCACCAGCAGCGTCCTTCTGGGTCGATGATGCAGGTGCCGCTTCCGCAGCAGCGGGGGTCGTCAGTCATAGGGCCTCCTGGCGCCCATTGTGAGCCGAGTGTGAGCCGACCCCATAGACCCCATCGTCCCAAGGTCGACCCATGCGGCTTAGCATCGCCGCATGACCACCAGCCCCCCTGCCTCACACGAGTCCGGTGTCACCGGAATGCCGACCACCGTGTACTTTGATGGCGCTTGCCCCGTGTGCTCGCGAGAGATTGCGGTGTACCAACATGGTCCCGGGGGCCAAGCCATTCGATGGGTGGACGTGACCCGCTGCGGGCCCGGCGAACTCGGCCCGGGATTGAACCGTGAAGCCGCGCTGGCGCGGCTGCACCTGCGCCACGGGGACGGCCAGTTGGTCAGCGGCGCTGCGGCCTTCACCGGCCTGTGGAAGCAGCTGCCACGCTGGCGCTGGCTGGGCCTGGTGTTTGGATCGGGCCTGCGTTTGGCTGCGTTAGAGCTCGCCTACCGTCTGTTCCTTTGGCTGCGCCGTGTGTGGCGCCGTGCGTGAGGGCGCCTGACCACCCCTTGATCGACGGCCCGTGCTACGTCTGATCGATAGGGCTTGACCAGCCCGTAGGCGCTGCGCGGTCGCCTCAGACCAGGGGCGGCCGCTATGGGGTTCACACTCCCCTTCCACCGGGTGCAGGCCGGCGGGGCCTTACTGACGCCCGTGCAGTGATGCACTCAGTTGGCAGGCGAAATCTGCGGCATTAACTTTTGCATCACGCGGCAGGCCAATACTTAAACTTAAGTATTACTTTGGCCCGTAATCGCTGGCGTGTGCTCACCCCGTTCGTGAGGAAGCTTGCCCGCGGGAGCCGCCCAGAAAGGTCAAGCGTGGACATTCGAACCGTCAGAAATCTAGATCAGCTTCACGATGTCGCCCGCGAGGCGCGCGCGCAAGGCAAGCAGGTGGTGTATCTGGGCGACCACCAGGTTCGGGTGGTGGCGCGCAACACAGTGTCCCAGGCCCTCGTCAGCCTGGTGCACCAGGACCAGCGAGAAGCGGCGCGGCTGGATTACATTCGGGCGCGCTCGATTGAAGAGCGGCGCAGCGCCCTGATTGGAAAAACCATCACACCCGAACTGGCCTCTAGGCTGATCGGTGACCCGGTTCGCAGACATGGCCAGACCGAAGCCTGGAACACCCGCATCAACATCGACCACACCGGCGTGGTGCGTGGCTTGCCGCCAGACCTCGGGGAGTTTGAACTGCAGCAGTTGGAACTGGGGGTCACGCGCGGCCTGGACGTCAAAAACGCCTCCGGTGAGCGCGACGCAGCGCGCACGGAAAGCGAATCGGTTCTGGATATGTTGGGCACGCTGCGCCATGAAAAGCGCAGGACCACAGACGCAGCGACCACGGCTGCCCTGGAAGAAAGCGAAGCCGAACTCACCCAGCTCTGGCTGTCCGGCACCATGGATGGCCCCAGCGCCTGTTTGAGTCACACCTGGCCAAGTCTCTGGTGGACAACCCTGCGTTGTCGATGCGGATAGCCGCCACCCGCATCAACAGCTTCATTCGGGACCATATTCGGCAGGTCTCGCCCTCATCACTGGAGCGGATCAAGACCCGTTTGGGCGCTCAGGCCGACGACCCCCAAGCACTGCAAGCCGCTATCGATGCCAAGGTCCAGGAGCGCGTCAGAGACCTGGCGCGCGATTTGGCCAAGGACGCTCGGCCCTGGCACGCCGAAGTGCCGGAGGTGGCAGCTTTCATTGCCGACCCGACGCCCGACACACTCGACGCCCTGCTGGGCGAAACCTCCAATGGCTGGCAAATGATCAAGACCTATTGGGTTGCCGCCAAGTACTCTGCTGGCTTGAGGGGCTCATGGATGGCTGGTGCCAATGAGAACTATCAGCACTTCGTGAAGGCCAACCGATCCAGCCAGGCCACGCCACTGTCCGCTGCGGGCGTGAACCAGGTGCCAGCGGTGGCCGTGAGGGCGGAGTCGGCCTTGCGCAACCTCATCTCTTCATTGCAGGCCGAGATGATGGCCAAGGGCTTGAGCGATGAGACCGCCTTGGGCACCCGTGTGAGCATGCTGCGCTCGGCCTTGTCGGATATTCGTGACCATTCCGGCATCAACAGCCGAGAGGCCGCCACAAAGGCCAATCGAGACCTGCTGTTGACAGACTTCAAGCGGGCCCTCGTCATGGTGCGCGACGTGGGTGGTGAAGCCGAAGACGTGTTGAATCAGGCGATCAACGAAATTGAGCAGCTGCCCGAGGGTGCCGACAGCAACGACGTCGCCCTGGAGGTGGTCACTGAAGCAGGGCCGGCCGGCACCAGTGTGATCCAAGACCCAGACGCCAAAGACTTGCAGCGCAATGTGTGGGGCACGAGCCTGCCGCACCAGCCGCGCCCCGCAGTACCGGAGAACTGGGCACCCGCCTCCAGCGTGAGCGCGCGTACCGGCTTCAACCCTGCGGCCATGACCACTTTTGAAAGCAACGCCCTCAGCCGCAACCAAAATACGGTCAACGGCATCTCGGGCACCACCAACATGCTCACCTTCTTGCTGCTGCACATGGAGCGTGAAGGGCTGTTGGGTACGGGTCGTAGCGCAATGCCGCACGGCGATGCCTTGGCAGGGAACCTGGCCTTTATTGTGATGGACGGCGGGCATTCCATACCCGAGGCTGCTGCTACTTATGCGTCCATCATGGCCGACACACGCGTGGTGCATGATGGCGTGGTGTCAGGCGCAGAGCGCCTTCGCGTGGAGGCTGAGCGCGCACCCATCCTGGCCAGACGGCAGGCGGCACTGGACAGCCACGTGACTGACTACAGCCGGATGCACGAAAACTTTGGCTCCTTCGATACGCAAATGAGACTGGACGAGGCCGTGCGCGCTGGCTTCGAAACCGCCCGGCGGCAT
>RGEP01000085.1 GCA_009918225.1 Betaproteobacteria bacterium
ACCAGGGTCGTGGGACGAGTGGCGCAGCCGGGCGCAAGACCTGTGGCGCCGCTCGGGCCCGGCAACCCATCCTGGGCACCCGATGGCCGCCGACGAAGCCCTGTGGCCCAGCCGCTTGAGCAGCCTCTTGCAGGCGCCGGTGGCGGCCGCTGGCGCAGCGGCCTGTTCCCCCAATGTTGAGCCCCCCGCCTAGACCCGGTCTACATGCTGCGGCGGTACTGACCCCCCACCTCAAAGAGCGCGGCGGTGATTTGCCCCAAGGAGCACACCCGAACCGCGTCCATCAGCACCTCAAACACATTGGCCTCGTCCATCACCGCCTGTTGCAGCCGCTTGAGCATCGGCCCTGATTGATCGGCGTGTCGGCTGTGGAAATCCTGCAGGCGCTGCAGCTGAGACTCTTTTTCCTCCTGCGTGGAGCGGGCCAGTTCAATGTGCTCGGGCACCGGGTCCCCTTGCGGGTTGCGGAAGGTGTTGACGCCGATGATGGGGTGCTCGCCGGTGTGCTTGAGCATCTCGTAGTGCATGCTCTCTTCCTGGATCTTGCTGCGCTGGTAACCCGTTTCCATGGCCCCGAGCACGCCGCCGCGTTCGGCGATCTTCTCGAACTCGGCCAACACCGCCTCTTCCACCAGTTCGGTGATTTCATCGATGATGAAGGCCCCTTGGTTGGGGTTCTCGTTCTTGGCCAACCCCCATTCGCGGTTGATGATCAACTGGATGGCCATGGCGCGCCGCACGCTTTCTTCCGTGGGCGTGGTGATGGCTTCGTCGTAGGCGTTGGTGTGCAGGGAATTGCAGTTGTCGTAAATGGCAATCAGCGCCTGCAACGTGGTGCGGATGTCGTTGAAGGCGATTTCCTGCGCATGCAAGGACCGCCCCGAGGTTTGGATGTGGTACTTCAGCTTTTGTGAACGTTCATTGGCGCCATAGCGGTCGCGCATGGCGGTGGCCCAGATCCGGCGTGCCACGCGACCCAGCACGGTGTACTCCGGATCCATGCCGTTGCTGAAGAAGAAGGACAGGTTGGGCGCGAAGTCATCGATGTGCATGCCGCGCGCCAGATACGCCTCCACAAAGGTGAAGCCGTTGCTCAGGGTGAAGGCCAGCTGGGAGATCGGATTGGCCCCGGCCTCGGCGATGTGATAGCCGCTGATCGACACCGAATAGAAGTTGCGCACATCGTGGTGCACAAAGTATTCGGCGATGTCGCCCATCACCTTCAGAGAGAACTCGGTGCTGAAGATGCAGGTGTTCTGACCCTGGTCTTCCTTGAGGATGTCGGCTTGGACCGTGCCACGAACATTGGCCAGGGTCCAGGCCCGAATCTTTTGTGCTTCGTCAGAGGTGGGCTCACGCCCGTTGTCGGTCTTGAACTTCTCGAGGTTCTGATCGATGGCCGTGTTCATGAACATGGCCAGGATGGAGGGCGCGGGCCCATTGATCGTCATGCTCACCGACGTTGACGGGTTGGTGAGCTCAAAGCCGCTGTACAGCACCTTCATGTCGTCCAGCGTGGCGATCGATACCCCTGAATTGCCCACCTTGCCGTAGATGTCGGGGCGCCGGTCGGGGTCGTGACCGTAGAGCGTGACCGAATCAAAGGCGGTCGACAAGCGCTTGGCCGGCATGCCTTCGGAGACCACCTTGAATCGGCGGTTGGTGCGAAAGGCATCGCCCTCGCCAGCGAACATGCGGGTGGGGTCCTCGCCTTCTCGCTTGAAGGCAAAGGTGCCCGCTGTGTAGGGGAAGCTGCCGGGCACGTTCTCCAGCATCAGCCACTTCAGGATCTCGCCGTGGTCTTCATAGGCGGGCAAGGCCACCTTGCGGATCTTGTTGCCCGACAGCGTGGTGTGGGTCAGTGCGGTGCGGATCTCCTTGTCGCGGATCTTGACCACGTATTCGTCGCCCGAATAGGCCTTTTGCATATCGGGCCACTGTGCCAAGAGCTGCCGCGCATCGGCGCCGAGCTGGGCCTCGCGCTTGGTGGCCAGGTCAATGGCCGCCTCCGCCGCCCGCGGCTTATCGGGCTTGTCCACGGTGAGCATGCGCGCGGCTTCGCGCAACTGCTGCACCTCGCGGGCCAGCCGCACCTGTTGGGCCACGCGGCGCTTGTAGCCACGCACCGTGTCGGCAATATCGGCCAGGTAGCGCACCCGTGCAGCCGGCACGATGGGGGTTTGCTGCGTGCTGTGGCGGGTGTGAACTGCGGGCAGGCGGCCCTCGCGCAGCGGCAGACCCAGGGCCTGCAGGCGGGCCTTAAGCCCCTGGTACAGGGCGGTCACGCCGTCGTCGTTGAAGCGGCTGGCCATGGTCCCGTACACCGGCATGTCTTCGGTCTTCAGCGTCCAGGCCTCGCGGTTGCGCTGAACCTGCTTGGCCACATCGCGCAGGGCATCCATCGAGCCCTTGCGGTCGAACTTGTTGATCGCCACAAACTCGGCGAAGTCCAGCATGTCGATCTTTTCGAGCTGGCTGGCCGCACCGAACTCGGGCGTCATCACGTACATCGGGATGTCCACATGCGGCACGATGGCCGCGTCACCCTGGCCGATGCCCGAGGTCTCCACGATCACGAGATCAAAGCCCGCGGCGCGGCAGGCCGCCACCACGTCGGGCAGGGCCTGAGAAATCTCGCTGCCCGCTTCGCGCGTGGCCAAAGAGCGCATGAAGACCCGCGCGCCGCTGTCTTCGGCCGAGCCCGCAGGCTTGGACCACGGCGAGATGGCGTTCATGCGGATGCGGTCGCCGAGCAAGGCGCCGCCGCTCTTGCGCCGTGAGGGGTCGATCGAGATCACCGCAATGCGCAGGGCGTCATCTTGGTCCAAGCGAATGCGTCGGATCAGTTCGTCGGTGAGGGATGATTTGCCGGCCCCGCCAGTGCCGGTGATGCCCAGAACGGGGATGGCACGCGCCGAGGCGGCTTCGCGCAGGGCGGCCACCAAGGCAGCATCGGCCCGGCCGTTTTCCAGGGCGGTCATCAATTGCGCCAGCGCGCGCCAGGCAGCGGGGCCGTGGCCCTGCACCGCCTGCACCTGCGTGGGGGCGTGCACCGAGAGGTCTCGGTCGCAGCGCATCATCATTTCGCCGATCATTCCCTGCAGGCCCATGCGCTGGCCGTCTTCAGGGCTGTAAATGCGCACGCCGTGCTCGTTGAGGTCCCGGATTTCGGCGGGCACGATGACGCCGCCACCGCCACCAAACACCTGGATGTGCGCGCCACCCCGTGCACGCAGCAGCTCCACCATGTACTTGAAGTACTCCACATGGCCGCCCTGGTAAGAGCTCACCGCAATGCCCTGCACATCCTCTTGCAGCGCGGCGGTGACCACCTCGTCTACCGAGCGGTTGTGCCCCAGGTGGATCACCTCGGCCCCCATGCCCTGCAGGATGCGGCGCATGATGTTGATGGCCGCGTCGTGCCCGTCAAACAGGCTGGCCGCGGTGACGAAGCGCACCTTGTGGGTGGGGCGGTACTGCGCCAGGGCCTTGAAGTCAGCAGACAGGTCGGTCATGGGGAACCTCGGATTCGCTCAGGCAATGGTCAAGCCGGTGCGGGCGCTGCGTGCCAAGCCCCGCCATTTGGCTGTGGTTGACGTTAACGTAAACGTCAACTTGCAATCATGCCACTGAAATCGTCCCCTGGGGAATGCCGGGCCCGGCCGCTGACGCCCGCGGCCCTGCTCTGATAACCTGATTCCCATGAGCTTTCTGGCCATCGACATCGGCAACACCCGGCTGAAGTGGGCGCTGCACGAGACGGCGGCGCCCGGCCTGGCCCCGCGCCACCAGGGGGCGGTGTTTCTCGAGAACATCGACGCACTGGCTGAAGGCGACTGGCGGGCCCTGCCCACGCCCGGTGCGATCCTGGGCTGCAATGTGGCCGGTGATGCGGTGCGCCGCCGGGTGGAAGAGCAGTTGGAGCTGTGGGACACGCCGCCGAGCTGGGTGGTGCCCTCGGCGCAAGAAGCGGGCGTGGCCAATGGCTATGACCACCCCACCCGGCTGGGTTCAGACCGCTGGACCGCGCTCATTGGCGCCCGATGGCATGTGCAGCAGCGCGGTTTGGCGAGGCCCGCCCTGGTCGTGATGATCGGCACGGCGGTGACCGTGGATGCCTTGGATCCGCAGGGCACCTTCTTGGGCGGGCTCATCCTGCCGGGACACGGCATCATGTTGCGCGCCCTGGAGTCGGGCACGGCAGGCTTGCGGGTGCCCACGGGCGAGGTTCGCCTGTTTCCCACCAACACCTCGGACGCCCTGACCAGCGGCGGCAACTACGCCATCACCGGCGCCATTGAGCGCATGCACCGCCACCTGAAGCAGCACACCGGCCTGCAGCCCTTGACCCTGATCACCGGCGGCGCGGGCTGGAAGGTGGCGCCCCACCTGCAGATCGACCACGAATTGGTCGAGGGCTTGATCTTTGACGGCCTGCTCGCGCTGCAGGCCCAGCGCGCCAAAGCGTGAAGCGCCGAGGGGCAAGCCCCAAGGGCTGCAGCGCCATAAGCTCAAGCGCGACAGGATGAGGCGCTACAGGATGAAGCGCGACAGGTCTTCGTTGCGCGAGAGGTCGGCCAGTTTTTCGTTGACCTGCTCGGCCCCGATCTTCACCTGAGTGCCACTGCGGTTGGGTGCATCAAAGCTGATGTCGTCCAGCAGCCGCTCCATCACGGTGGCCAGCCGGCGCGCGCCGATGTTTTCCATGCGTTCGTTGACCTCGTAGGCGATCTGCGCCAGGCGACGGATGGCCTCAGGCTCGAACACCAGCTCCACCCCTTCGGTGGCCAGCAAGGCCTGGTATTGCTTGACGATGCTGGCGTGGGTGCTGGTGAGGATGGCCTCGAAGTCCTCAACGCTCAAGGCGCCGAGTTCCACGCGGATGGGGAAGCGCCCCTGCAACTCGGGGATGAGGTCGCTGGGCTTGGCCAGGTGGAAGGCGCCCGAGGCGATGAACAGGATGTGGTCGGTCTTCACCGGCCCGTACTTGGTGCTGACGGTGGTGCCTTCGACCAGCGGCAGCAGGTCGCGCTGGACGCCCTGGCGCGAGACCTCGGCGGTACCGCTGCCGTCGCTGCGGGAACACACCTTGTCAATTTCGTCGATGAAGACGATGCCGTTGCCCTCGGCATGTGCCAGCGCGGCCGACTTGATCTCATCTTCGTTGACGAGCTTGGCGGCTTCTTCCTCCACCAGCAGCTTCAGCGCATCCTTGATCTTGAGCTTGCGCGTTTTGCGTCGCCCCGCGCCCATCTGCGAGAACAGGCCCTTGAGCTGCTCGGCCATGTCTTCCATGCCCTGTGGGCCCATGACCTCCAGGGTGGGGCGTGATTCGGCCAGCTCGATTTCGATTTCGGTGTCGTCGAGCGAACCCTCGCGCAGCCGCTTGCGAAAGGTCTGCCGTGCGGCGCTGTCAGCCGGTGGCCGCGCGGGGCTTGGGGACTCACCGAATCCGAAGGGTGAGGCGGTGCTGCTGGAGCGCGGCGGCGGAATCAGCACATCCAGGATGCGGTCTTCGGCGGCGTCTTCGGCCAGGCTGCGCTTGGCCCGCACCTGGCGCTCGCGTTCTTGCTTGACGGCCACATCCACCAGGTCGCGCACGATGGTGTCCACATCCTTGCCCACATAGCCCACCTCGGTGAACTTGGTGGCCTCCACCTTGATGAAGGGCGCGTCGGCCAGGCGCGCCAAGCGACGCGCGATTTCCGTCTTGCCCACGCCGGTTGGGCCGATCATCAGAATGTTCTTGGGCGTGATTTCGTGGCGCAGCTTGTCGTCGACCTGCTGGCGCCGCCAGCGGTTGCGCAGGGCAATGGCCACCGCGCGTTTGGCCGATTGCTGGCCCACGATGTGGCGGTCGAGCTCGGAGACGATCTCCTGGGGGGTCATGGCGCTCATGGCGAATCCTTCTGCGGCGCGCGCGTGGCGCCCTCAGTCCAACACTTCAATCGTGTGGTTCTGATTGGTGTAGATGCAGAGTTCCCCGGCAATTTCAAGGGCGCGCTTGACGATGTCGGCTGCGGCCATTTCGGTGTGGGTCAACAGCGCCTGGGCCGCGGCTTGTGCGTAGGCGCCGCCAGAGCCGATGGCCACGATGCCCCGTTCGGGCTCCAAAACATCGCCGTTGCCGGTGATGATGAGGCTGGCGCTGCGGTCGGCCACGGCCAGCATCGCTTCCAAGCGGCGCAGCACGCGGTCGGTGCGCCAGTCGCGGGTGAGTTCGATGGCCGCGCGCTGCAAGTGCCCCTGGTGCTTTTCCAGCTTGGCCTCAAAGCGCTCGAACAAGGTGAAGGCATCCGCGGTGGCGCCGGCAAAGCCGGCCAGCACCTGGTTCTTGTGCAGCTTGCGCACCTTGCGCGCGCTGGCCTTGACCACGATGTGGCCCAGGGTGACCTGGCCATCACCGCCCAAGGCCACCTGCCAGTGGCCATCGGGCAGCTGCCGGCGCACGCTGACGATGGTGGTGCCGTGAAAAACGGCGGAATCGCTCATCGGCTGCAGGCGCCGAATCAGTCGCCGAACATGCGCTGTTTGAGCTCCCGGCGCTGCTGGGCTTCCAGGGACAGCGTGGCGGTGGGGCGGGCCAACAGGCGGCCCAAGCCGATGGGCTCGCCCGTCTCTTCGCAGTAGCCGTACTCACCGGTATCAATGCGCGCCAAGGACTGCGAAATCTTGCGCAACAGCTTGCGCTCACGGTCGCGGGTGCGCAGTTCCAGCGCGTGCTCTTCTTCGATCGTGGCGCGGTCGGCCGGGTCCGGCACGATGGTGGTGTCCTCGCGCAGGTGCTCGGTGGTTTCACCCGCGTTGGACAGCAGGTCCTCCTTCAGCGCGTTCAGGCGCGACTTGAAGAAATCAATCTGCTTGTCGTTCATGTATTCGCCGTCCGGCATGGCCAACAACTCCGGCTCGCTGAGGTCACGTCCGGCCTTGGTCTTCCAGGCGTTGGCCAACTTGGGGTCGGGCTTGCCTGCAGGCTTGATGTCCAACAGAGGTTCGGGCAGGTGGCGGGCACTGGGCTTGGCCGGCGCAAAACGGTCGGCAAAACGGTTGGCCGGATGACTGGGCGCGGCGGGTACGGGCTGGCTGTTGGCTTCGGCCCGGCTGAGCCGGGTCTTGCCCCCGGCGCGGGGGGTGCTGACGGTGGCCGGAACGGCCGAGGCGTTGGCCTGGGGAGGGGCTGAGGTCGAAGAGGCCGGCGCTGCGGAGGATTTCACGGATGCTTTCTGGGAAGGGGTGGACACGGGGGCGGGGCCCCCCGTCTTGGATCGGTTGGCTGCTCCCACGGGGGCTGCTGGCTTGGCCGCGGGCTTCGCGGTGGGCTTGGCTGCCGGACGGGGTGTCGCTGCCGCTGGGGTCTTGGATTTGGTGGGGGGACTTGCTTTGCTGCTGGGTTTTGCGGCGGTGCCTTTGCTGGCTTTGGTGGCAGCCGAGAGTTTGGCCTGTGCCTTGGGCTTGGCCTTGATCACGCTCTGGGCTCCCCCCTTTGCTGCGCCCTTGACCGTGACTTTTTTGGCGGCTGGGGCGGCGGGCTTGGCGCCGGATTTGGCCGTTGGTTTGGGGGTGGGCTTGGCACCGGGCTTGGGGCCAGCCTTGGCAGCCGGCTTGGAAGCCGGCTTGGAAGCCGGCTTGGA
>RGEP01000086.1 GCA_009918225.1 Betaproteobacteria bacterium
CGCGGCTGGGTGTCGGTGATGCGGTTGCGGCCGATGCGCACCCAGTTCTCAGGAATGATGGACGCGCCCCGCAGAATCTCGCCGGTGCGCGGGTCCGCTTGGCTCGGGCCCACGGCTGTGGCGCCCGGGCCCTCGATGGCGAACCAGCGCACGGCCAGCATGCGCGTGCCTTCGAGGGTGCTCCAGTCGGCGTTGTCAGCTTGCTGCTCCACCACCACGGCGTTGCGCCAACCGGCCTTCTCAAAGGCCTTGTTCCACTCCAGGATGCCGGCCTTGATGGGCTCGCGCCACTTCAGCGGAATGTTGCGGTCCATCACCACGCGGATGGGCTCCTTGGGCTCCGAGATCTCGGCCGTCGGGTCTTTCTTCTCCAGGCGCCAGCGCTTGATGTGGTGGGTGCGGCGGTCGCCACCGGCGTCCTTGCCGAAATCCATGTACGACTCGGTGAAGTAGCCCACGCGTTGGTCAGCTGCGCGCACCTTCATCGGTGTGGCCGGCAGTGGGGCCATGGTGTAGGTGTGCGCCAGGAAGAGGCTGCGGGGGTCAGGCACCACGGTGGGCGGTGAAGGCAGCGCAGCGGGGTTCGGCGTGGCACCGCCGGGGCCGCCTGGGGGGAGGGACGGCAGCTTGGGAATGGCAAAGTGTTGGCGCACCGTCAGGCTCGTGCCTTGCGCATTGGCCGAGCTCTTGACGATGCCCGAGTTCGCGCGGTCCAGCGTGTAGGACAGGCGGTAGGAACCTTCCAGGCGCGTCTGCGCACCAGACAGGTCGCCGCCCAACAGCGCGTTGGCATCCACCAGGATGGACTTGCGCTCGGGGTGTGGGGCTGAAGCGGCCGGTGCCGTGGCCAAGAGGCTGTCAGAGTAGCTCTCTTCCAAAGCCTTGGACAGCGGCGTGTTGGCCGGCGCGCGCACCTTGAGGTTCTTGGCGATCAGCTGCACCGTGCTGCCCACCTTGCGCAGCTCCACCACTTGGCTGCCGCCCATCAGGCCGGGCCAGAAGAAACGTTCGCCCAGGCCACTGGCCACCGAGACTGCAAAGAAGAAAGGCTTGTCCAAAGCGGTCGTGGGGAGCTCCAGCCACACCTTGTCGTCCTTGGTCCACACCGGCAAGAAGCCATCGACGCGCTTGGCGTCGCGGATCACCTCGGCAAAGGCCGGGGGGCTGCCGGCAGCGGCTGCGCCGCGGGCGGCTTGAGCAGCAGCAGCCAGTGCGGCTGCATTGGGGGCACCCGCTGCGGCCGCAGCGCCAGCAGGCGCTGGGGTACCCGCTGCCGCAGGGCGTGCCGGTGCGCCCGCGGCACCCGCTGGTGCGGAAGCGGGGGTGGAAGCCGGTGCCGCCGTCGCGGTGCGGGCCGAAGCCGCAGCCGGTGCCGAGGCAGCGCTGGCAGCTGCAGGCGCTGCGCTCTGAGCGGCGCCAGGTGCCGTTGGGTTTTGCGCGCAGGCCACCAACAAGGCGGCCAAGGCCGCAGCCATCACCGGCTTCATCGAGGGCTGCAGGTGCGTGGGAAGGTCCGTGGGGTTTGCTGCAGCCATCGGGGCCGCGCGATGCGAGTGCTTCATTCGAGTCCTAGGGGGTGGAATGCAAACCATAAACCTTACCCCAAGCCGGGGCAAAGCCACCCCGGTGCATTCCACGACCCTTGGGACTAGTCGGACGGCACGGACAGGGCCTGCAGCAGCTTGGCGTGCACGCCTCCAAAGCCGCCATTGCTCATGCACAGCAGGTGGTCTCCGGGGCGGGCGACCGCGCTCACGGCCTTCACCAGCTCATCGACCGAGGCCAGGACGCGGGCCCGCGCACCCATGGGCTTGAGGACCTCGGCGGCGTCCCATTCCAAGCCCCCGCTGTGGCAAAAAGCCAGGTCGGCCTCTTCCAAAGCCCAGGGCAGTTGGCTCTTCATCGTGCCCAGCTTCATGGTGTTGGAGCGTGGCTCGAAGAGGGCCAACACACGGCCAGGTGAGCCGCCCGCCTGAGCTTGCCGGTCGATTTGCCGGCGCAGGCCATTGACCGTGGTGCGAATGGCGGTGGGGTGGTGGGCAAAGTCGTCATAGACCTTGACCTCCCCACGGGGCAGCTGCACCGTGCCCACGCACTCCATGCGGCGTTTGACGCTTTCGAAGCTCGCCAGGGCCGCACTGGCCTGCAGTGGGCTCACGCCCACCGATTCGGCAGCGGCTATGGCCGCCAGCGCATTGAGCTGGTTGTGTTCGCCGCTCAGGCTCCATTCCACACGGCCCACCTTGAGTGCGCCGCGCAACACGTCGAAGGATTGCGGTTCGCCGCGCGCGCGCAGGCAGCCGGCCTCTTCTTTGGGGCAGCCAAATCGTTGGATGCGGCTCCACGCGCCGCGGGCCAGCACCCGGGCCAGTGCCGGTTCGCGCGCATTGACCACCAGGGTGCCCGAGGCGGGAACGGTGCGCACCAGATGGTGGAACTGGGTCTCGATGGCCTGCAGGTCCGCAAAGATGTCGGCGTGGTCGTACTCAAGGTTGTTGAGCACAGCGGTGCGGGCCTGGTAGTGCACGAACTTGCTGCGCTTGTCGAAAAAAGCGGTGTCGTACTCGTCGGCTTCAATCACAAACAAGGGCCTTGGCTGCGGGGCCACATGGCCGCCCAGGCGCGCCGACACCCCGAAGTTGGCCGGCACGCCCCCGACCAGAAAGCCCGGCTGCAAGCCGGCCGCTTCAAGAATCCAGGCCAGCATGGCCGTGGTCGTGGTCTTGCCGTGGGTGCCGGCCACTGCCAGCACATGGCGGCCCCGCAGCACCTGTTCGCTCAGCCACTGCGGGCCGCTGGTGCAGGGCAGGCCGGCATCCAAAATGGCCTCCATCAGCGGATTGCCACGGGTGACCACATTGCCCACCACAAACAGGTCGGGTTTGAGCGACAGCTGCTCGGGGCCATAGCCTTCGATCAGCTCAATGCCCAGGCCGCGCAGCTGATCGCTCATGGGCGGGTACACGCCCCGGTCGCAACCGGTCACCTGGTGGCCGGCCTCTCGGGCCAGGGCGGCCAAGCCGCCCATGAAGGTGCCGCAGATGCCCAGGATGTGGATGTGCATGGTGTGGCGACCCGGCGCAGCGGGCCTCAGGCGCGCAAGGCCTTGAAGGACTGTCGGGCGGCCTCCAGGGTCTGCTCGATGTCCTGTGCGCTGTGCGCGGCACTGACAAAGCCAGCTTCATACAAGGCCGGGGCCAGGTACACACCGCGCTCCAGCATGCCGTGAAAGAAGCGGTTGAAGCGCTCCTTGTCCGTGGTCATCACCGTGGGGTAGCAAGGCCTCAAAAAAGCCCGGCCGCGCGATCTCGCGCAGCGTGGCCAGGCCACAGGCGGTGGCCACCGGGTTGCCCGACAGCGTGCCGGCTTGGTAGACCGGGCCCAGGGGAGCCAACTGCGACATCACCGCGCGCGATCCGCCAAAGGCGGCCAGTGGCATACCGCCCCCGATCACCTTGCCGAACACGCTCATGTCTGGGGTGAAGCCGGGAATCAGGCGTGCGTACACGCTTTGGGCACCACCCAGCGCCACGCGAAAACCGCTCATCACCTCATCAAACACCAGCAAGGCCCCGTGTGCCGAACACAATTCACGCAAGCGCGTCATGAAGGGCACTGAGGCGCGCACGAAGTTCATGTTGCCGGCAATGGGCTCCACCATCACACAGGCCAAATCGTGTCCGTGTTCAGCGAAGGCGGCATCCAAGGCCGCCACATCGTTGTAGGGCAGCACGATGGTGTGCTGCACCACCTCGGGCGGCACGCCGGCGCTGGTGGGGTTGCCGAAAGTGGCCAGGCCGGAGCCGGCCTTGACCAGCAGCGCGTCAGCGTGGCCGTGGTAGCAGCCCTCAAACTTGATGAGACGGTTGCGGCCTGTGGCGCCGCGTGCCAACCGGATGGCGCTCATCGCGGCTTCGGTTCCCGAACTCACCAAGCGAACCTGCTCCAGTCCGGGCACCAGGGCAATGATGGCCTCGGCGAGTTCGATTTCGCGCTCGGTGGGGGCTCCAAAGCTCAGGCCATCACCCGCAGCTTGGCGCACCGCCTCCAGGACGGCGGGGTGGCCGTGGCCCAGGATCATGGGGCCCCAGGACCCGATGTAGTCGATGAAACGCTGGCCCTCGGCATCCCACATGTAGGCACCCTGGGCGCGGGCGATGAAGCGCGGCGTACCGCCCACCGCGCGAAAGGCGCGCACGGGTGAATTCACCCCGCCCGGAATCACGCGCTGGGCGCGCTCAAACAGGCCGGCATTGGTCTTGTCGTTCATGGCTTCCTCTCCACTGCGGTACCGCTGCAGCGGCAATCAATGCATGCGCTTGGGGCCGCGCGCCTGCCCCGGGTCTTCCAGGCCACCGGGCCCACCAAACGGTTCTTCGCCATCACCGTCCTCGTCTTCGGGCGGCACCGCCCAGAAGAAACGGTCGGGCACCACATGGCCCATGCCCGGGCGAAAGCCCGCGTCTAGGCTCTGGTCCAAGAAAGAAAGGGCTTCGGAGACCGCGCTGGGCAGGTCGGCGCCCGAGGCCAAGAGCGCGGCCAGGGCGGCGGACAAGGTCTCCCCGGCTCCCAGGAAGGAGGCCTCGAAGCGCTCGAACTTTTCGCCGCAGATCGCCCCGCTGGCGCTGGCCAGGACATTGTCGACAAAGCCTTCTTGCGCACGGGCGGGCAAAACAATACCGGTGACCAGCACATGGCGGGCCCCGTGCTCGGCCGCTGCCACAGCCAGTTCGCGGGTCGAAGGCGGCCGCTCACCGTCCCACTCGGGCAGCAGAAAATCGGTCAGGGTCTTTTGATTGCCCACCAACACTTCTGCAGAGGGCAGGATGAGTTCGCGGTAGGCATCCAAGTAGGCAGCATGCTCGTCTTCGTCCATCCAACCCACGGCCGGCATGTAGGCCACCAGGGGGACATCGGGGTAGTCGGACAGGATTTCCGCCACCGCGCTGACGTTTTCCGCCGAGCCCAGGAAGCCGACCTTCCAGGCCGAGATGGAGATGTCTTCCAAAACGGTGCGGGCCTGCTCGGCCACCGCATCGGCTTCGATCACGTGCTGGTCAAAGACTTCGGCGGTGTCCCGCATCACCAGGGTGGCCACCACCGGCAGGCCATGCGCGCCCATCGCGGCAAAGGTGGCGATGTCGCCACCCACGCCGCCGGCACCGGTGGCCTCGCTGGCATTGAAACTCAGCACATTGGCCGGTGCGGCCTCGGGCTCTTGCGCGGCGGCGTCGCCGGCGCCCGTCGGTGGAAGTTGATCGCTCATGTAGGGGGTGTCACAGGCCCCTCCAGCCGAAACCGTTTCGAAGTCGGTGACGGGCCATGACTAGAATTCAACGATCATTGTAGTGACGGTTCCCACCGGTCCAAGACCATGTCAGCAAGCAAAACCTGGATGTGCCTCATTTGTGGCTGGATTTATGACGAGGCTGCCGGTGACCCCGATCATGGGATTGCGGCGGGCACTGCCTGGGCCGATGTCCCGATGAACTGGACCTGCCCGGAGTGCGGCGCTCGCAAAGAAGACTTCGAGATGGTCGAGATCTGAGGGCGGGGCCTAGGCCTGCTCAGGCCTTGCTTTTGACCACGGTGTAGCGCTCCAGGGTGGCCTGGCGCGCCACATCGTGCTGCACGATGGGCCAGGGGTAGTCGCGCCCCAACTCCACACCCGCGGCGGCCAAATCCAGGGGCCGCGCCAACCAAGGCGCATGCAAGGCTGCGTCGGGCAAGGCCTGCAGCGCTGGCAAGTAGCGGCGGATGAACTGGCCCTTGGGGTCGAACTTCTCGCTTTGGCTGACCGGGTTGAAGATGCGGAAGTAGGGCTGCGCATCGCAACCGCTGGAGGCCGCCCACTGCCAGCCCCCGTTGTTGGCCGCGAGGTCAAAGTCGATGAGCTTTTCGGCGAAATAGGCCTCGCCCCGGCGCCAGTCGATGCCCAAATCCTTGATGAGAAAGCTCGACACCACCATGCGCAGGCGGTTGTGCATCCAGCCGGTCTGGTTGATCTGGTGCATGGCCGCGTCCACCAGGGGGTAGCCGGTGCGCCCCTCGCACCAGGCCTTGAAGTGGGCCTCGGCCTGGGGCCCCGTGGCCCAAGCGATACGGTCGTACTCGGGCTTGAAGGCGCGCTCCACCACACGAGGGTGGTGGTGCAGGATCTGGTGATAGAAGTCGCGCCACACCAGTTCGGCCAGCCAGCCTTCGGCGCCTTCTGAGCCTGCCTGTGATCGGGCCCAGGCCTCACGTGCGAGTTGGCGCACCGACACCGTACCAAAGCGCAGGTGCGCCGACAGGTAGCTCGGGCCTTTGACGGCGGGGAAGTCGCGGGTGCGGCGGTAGTCGTCCATGCGACCCAAAAAATCTTGCAGCAAGCGCTGTGCGCCGCTCATGCCGGTGGGCACGCGAATCTCTTCGGCGCTCAGGGCTTCGAATCCGATGTCCTTCATGGAAGGCAGCGGGCGCTGTAGGGCAGGCGGCACCGGCGCCAAGGCGGCGGCCCACGCCTGGGTCTCATGGGCCCGCAGGGCCTGAGGGTCCTGCGCCAGGCGCTTGAGCCATGCATTTTTGTAGGGGGTGAACACGCCGTAAGAGCCGCCGGTTTGCGTCATGACTTCGCGGCGCTCAAACACCACATGGTCCTTCACGCTCACCCATTCGATGCGCTGGCGCGCCAAGGCCTGCAAAACCTGTGCGTCGCGCGCCAGGGCTGGCGGCTCATCGTCATGGCTGGCCACCACGCGCTGCACGCCCAGTTCGGCGGCCAGGGCGGGGATCTCGTGCGAGGCGCGGCCGTGCCGCACGATCAGGCCCACGGCCGATGCGGGATCAACGCCAGCGGCCTGTGCCCAGGCCCTGAGCATGGCGTCGACTTCAACCAGCGCCGCGTGGATGAAGGCCACGCGCTGGTCTCGCCTGGGCAGGGCGTCCAGGATGTCGGTGTCGAACACGAAGGCGCACCACACTCGCTGGGCCTGGCTCAGGGCATGGTGCAGGGCTGCGTGGTCGTCGCAACGCAGGTCGCGCCGCAGCCAAACCAGCGCGCTTTCAAGGGGTTTCGCCGTCATGCTGCAGAGTATGGAGCAGCATAGAATTCAGGCATGGCAAGCGCGCCGATCAACCTCACGAACCAGTTCCTCATTGCCATGCCCGGCATGGCCGATGAGCGCTTTGCCGGGACGGTTGTCTACCTGTGCGAGCACAACGACCGCGGAGCCCTGGGCTTGGTGATCAACAAGCCGATCGACATCACGCTGCCACGCCTGTTTGAGAAGGTGGACCTGCACCTGGGGCGCAACGACTTGCACGACTCGCCCGTGTTTTTCGGCGGCCCGGTGCAAACCGAGCGCGGCTTTGTGCTGCACGAGCGGGTGGGCACCGAAGAGAGCCCCTACCACTCCACCCTGGCCATTCCGGGGGCTGAGGTGGAGATGACCACCAGCCGCGACGTGCTGGAGGCCCTGTCCAGCGGGGCCGGCCCCCGTCGGGTGCTGATCACCCTGGGCTACAGCGGATGGGGAGCCGGTCAGTTGGAAGACGAAATCGGCCGCAACGGTTGGTTGACGGTGGAAGCCGAGCCCTCGGTGATTTTC
>RGEP01000087.1 GCA_009918225.1 Betaproteobacteria bacterium
GTTGGTCACCACCAGCAGGTTGGGTGCTGAGGCCACATGGGCCACGGGCGTGAAGTCCTTGACCATGTCATAGGACATCTTGGAATACAAGGACCCGTTGATGGCGTGGGTGCCCACGGTGGCCATCACCAGGGTGTGGCCGTCTGGCGGCGCTTTGGCCACGAAATCGGCGCCGATGTTGCCCCCTGCGCCAGGACGGTTGTCGACCACCACGGTTTGGCCGAGTGCGGCTTTCTCGGAAAACAAGCGGGCCAGGATGTCGGGCGCGCCGCCGCTGGGAAAGGTCACCACCAAGCGGATGGGTTTGGACGGGAACGTCTGTGCCAAGACAGCCTGCGGACACAGCGCAACCATCGCCGCACCCAGCAACAGGGGGCGGGCCAGGGCCTGTACACCCGACAGAATCTGATCAACAGCCTTGAACATCGTGGCGCTCCTGAGCGTTGGGGTGGCTGCAGCCTAGCCCCAAAGTCCGCGCCTGTGGCTCAAGGTTTGTTCGGGGGGTGTCCGTAGCTCAGGCGGCGCCAGAGGGCCTCTGCTGGGCCCAAATCGTGGCGGGACAGCCACCAGCCGGCCAGGGGGACCTGGACGCAGCCATACAGCAGAACGGCCAAGACGGTCAGGGCCGCTGGGCCAAATTCATCCCAATAACCCAAGCCCCAGCCCTGAAAGATGAGGGCGCCCAGGAGCGACTGCATCAGGTACATGGTCAAGGGCATGCGGCCCACCTGGGCCAGCGGCCGCCGCAGCCACGTGGCTCGGTGGCCCAGGCACCATCGCAAGACCAGGCCGGCATAGGCCAGCACCATGAAAACCCGGTGGGTGTCGCCCAGCATCCAGCCCAGCAGCACCTGGGGTGTCGGCGCCGACTGGCTGTCGTGGTCGGCCGTGAGCGCCGAGCTGGCCATCCAAGAGCCCCATCCCAGCAGCAGCAACACGCCCAAGGCCACCAGACCCGCGGGGGTCGACAGCCAACGGGCCGGTGCCCCATCGGCCTGCAGCCAGCCGCGCCGCTGCACCCAAAGGCCCAAGACCGCGGTCGACAGCAGCGACAGGACAAACCAGCTCGATACGGGCCACAGGTACTCGTGGGCGTAGAACCACCACGACTCCTGCAGCCGCAGCATCACGCCGGGCCACCAAGGCCCCGATCCAAACACCGCGTTGTCCAGCGTCATCTGGCTGAGCAAGAAACGCTGTTCGGCCTCAGCGCCCTCCAGGCTCCAGAGCTGCGAGACCCACACCCCATGCGCGAACTGGGCCAGCAGCACCGCCACGCTCAGCTGCAAGAGGCTGCTGGCCGACCAGGCACGCACCGTCCACAGGACCACGCCCAGTACCGCGTAAATGTGCAGCACATCGCCGCCCCACAGCAAGGCGATGTGCAAGATCCCGAAGCCCATCAGCACCGCCAAGCGCCGCCACACCACCGCCTGTGCCCCATCCGCCGACAGGCGCTGCATCTGCAGGGCCAACCCCATGCCGAACAGCAGGGTGAACAAGCCGTTGAATTTGCCTTCCAGGAGCACCCCGCTGAGCAGATAGACGACAGAGTCGAGCTCGCTGTGCACCGCCGTCTTCTCCCGCATCACGGCTTCGGGAATGAAAAAGCTGCTGCTCAAGCCGGGCATGTTCATGATGAAGATGCCCAACAAGGCGATGCCGCGCATCACGTCGAGCGCCTCGATCCGCTCGGCCAGGGTGGTGGGTTGTGCACTCATGGATGCTGCTTCACCCAACGCCGCACGTTGTCGCGCAAAAGGTCCAGTGGCATACCGCCATTCATCAAGACCACCTCGTGAAACTCGCGGGCATCAAAGCGCGTGCCCAGCTCGGCTTCGGCTTCCCGGCGCATGTCCAGGATGGCCAACTGTCCCACCTTGTAGGCGGTGGCTTGACCCGGAGACACCACATAGCGCTCGACCTCGCGCTCGATCTCGGCAGCCGGCATCCCCGTGTGTTCGATCATGTACTGGATAGCTTGCTCACGGCTCCACCCCTTGGCGTGCAAGCCCGTGTCCACCACCAAGCGAGCGGCTCGAAACATTTCCGCTTGTAGGCGACCCAAGTCGCCCAAAGGATCGCCCTCATACAAGCCCATGTCGGTCTTGGCCATGCGCTCGGCATACAGCGCCCAGCCCTCGGCATAGGCGGTGAAGTTGGCCATTTGCCGCATCAGGGGCACACCCGTGATCGACAAGGCCGCTGCGGCCTGAAAGTGATGACCGGGCGCGCCTTCGTGGATCATGAAGCTGGCCAGGGTCCAACGCGGGTTGTCCGCGGTGTCCTTGAGGTTGATGTAGAAGCGCCCTGGGCGTGAGCCGTCAAGCGCTGGGCCGTTGTAATACCCCCCAGGGCTGCCGTCCTGCTGGTACTCCGGTACCCGAACAATCTCCAAGGGGTGGGGTGGCACGGTCTTGAAGTGGCGCGGCGCCGCCCGCATCACCCGTTCGTGAATGGCCTGCAGGTGGGCCATCATGGCCGCCCGACCTGCATCGGTGTTGGGGAAGATTTGGCCCGGTTGACGGTTCAGGTCCGCAATGCGCTGCGCCAGCAGCTGGCTGCTTCGGCCAATGCCCTGTGCATCCAAGATGTCCACCATCTCGGCCTTCAGCCGCGCCACTTCGCGCAAGCCCAGGCTGTGGATGTCCTCGGCTGACAGGCCGGTGGTGGTGTGAGAGGCCAGCGCCGCGGCGTAGATCTCCCGACCCTGGGGAATGCGTTCAATGCCGGCACGCGAATCGGTTTGCTTGAGCAGCGCTTCGTGCAGGGCAATGAGTTGGCGGTAGCCGGGCAGGACGCGCTGCTCCAGGATGGCTTGGGCCTGTCGGCTGAGTTCAGCCGCCTGTGTTGCACTGACCGAATCGACGGCCTTGAGCCGGTCCTGCAAGCTGGTCACCAGCACATGCTGGGCCGGTTCTGCTGCCACGAAGGCACGCAGCTGCTCCAAAACCCGGCGGACGATGAAGTCGGGGGGCACCACGCCATGGTCTCGGTCTTCACCCACGCGTTGATGCGCCTGTTGCAGGATGTCACCGAAGGCCTCCAGGCGTTTGAGGTAGCGCTGCGCGCCGCGGTGGCTGCGGATTGGGTGCACATCGGTCAGGAACTGGGGCAGTTGCACGGTTACCCCGTCAAGCTGCGTCAGGCGGTAGCCGCCCCGCTCAAAGCGGGCCTGCGCGATTTGGTCGTCCATCATCCAAGCCGCAATGGCCCAGGTCAGGCGCTCTTGGCCTTCAAGGCCCTGTGGGCCGTATCGGTTCAATCCTTCGCGGGCCTTGCGCATGAATGCGATGGAGGCCAGTTCTTCTTCTCGCGTAAAGGGCGTGAGCTTGTCGCCGTGAAAGTCCAACAGCGTGTCGTCCAGCAAGCCCAGTGAGGTCAAAGATTCAGGCGAGCGAAGAAGGGATTGCACCGTGATCTTGTTGATGTAGTTGTTCAGCCCCACCGGCGTGAACCAAAACCAAAAAGAGGCACCCGTCAGGCCGATCGCCACCAATGCAGCCACAGCCGCCAGCGTTTTCTTGAGTCGAGTATTCATCTTGCCGTTCGAGCCCAGTTGAGCGCCCATTGGGTCAACACGATGACGACCACGAAGTCGCCCCATGTGGTGTAGTACAGCCAAGTGTCCTTGGAGAACATCATCGCCACGGCCAGGTTCAGGCCTGCCATGGTGTAGCCGCAGGCCGCCATACCCACCGACAGGCGGCGCAGGTTCAGGTCCCGGTAGGCCAGATAGGTGGACAGCCGACGCGCCATGACGCGGCCGCCGGTCAAGGCATCCACGGCAAAGCAGGTGGCGGCGATGCAGCCCATGATGGTGGCCTTGAGCTGCACCGCAAACTCAGATTCAAAGGCCCAGGAGAACCCGGCCGATACGAGCATCATCACCACGCCAAACAGCGCCAAGCCGCCGAGCAGGTCGATTTTGTTGGCCGCAAACCGGTTGATCAGCCACTGTAGGGGAAGCAGAGACAGCCCCACGCATGCCGTGACCAGTGCTGCCGTGCGCAGGTCCGTGGTTTTGCCCAACACGAAAAACAGCAGACCCAGGGCGATGTCCGTGATGATGGCCGGCGCATTGCGTTTGAACGCACTGCCCTCAAACACCGGCCGGCCGTCTTGGCGGCTGGTCATCATGTCCTGCATCTTGGCCAGGTAGGCATGGGGGTCGTCATGGGATTGCCAAAGCGTTTGCTCGCCGCGCATGACCTTCAGGCCGTATGACCACGCATTGCGGGGCCCCGCGACCAAACGCACCGGCCCGTTGGGCGTATCGATGCTCAATTCATGCAGGCGATAAGGGTCCCGGAAGTAGTCTTGCCGATCGCTGAGCGTGGCATGGCCAGGTGCGGGCTCGGGTACCACCAACCGCGACCAGGACCACGAGGTTTCCAGCGCCACGGGTATGACACGGCCGTCGATGATGGGCGTGAATCGGTAGGTCCAAATTTTCATGGGCGGGATTAGAACGCGATTTGGGTCCATGCACGCTGGCCACACCGGCCCCGGGCATTGGCCGCTGTGCCGCAGGGACAGGGGCTAATGCCCTGCAGCGCCGCAGGGGGATCGGTGGCTGCCGATGCAGCCCAACCCCGATGGACCCACAGTGCTGCTTGTGCCACTTCGCAGGCTGACCCCTATGAACCCATCTACTCTTTCGCGCGTTTTCCTTGGCCTGGCCCTCGGCTCGGCCCTTGTTTCCGGCACCGCCCCTGCCCAAGCCATTGAGCAGCCGCGCTACCGGGTTGAACAGGTGCTGGGCGCTGACAGCATAGAGGTGCGCCGCTACGAGCCCTACATCGTGGCCGAGGTGGTGGTGCCCGGCCCAGCCGAACAGGCCGGCAATCAGGGCTTCTCGTTTTTAGGGGGCTATATCTTTGGGCGCAACAAAGGCGAGCGCAAGATTGCGATGACCGCCCCAGTGGTGCAAACGCCCCAGCCCACCAAGATTGCCATGACCGCCCCGGTGGCGCAAATGCCGGTGGAAGGCGGCCAGGGGTTTGCCGTGCAGTTCATGATGCCCTCGTCCTTCACGATGGAGACCCTGCCTGAGCCCCTGGATCCCCGGGTCACCCTCAAGCCGGTGGCCGAGCAACGGGTGGTGGCCATCACGTATTCGGGCACGTGGTCGCAGTCCAACTACGACGAGCACCTGGCCAAGCTGCGCAACGCTGCTCAGGCCGCAGGGCTAAAGACCGAGGGCGAGCCGGTGTACGCCCGTTACAACGGCCCTTGGGTGCCGTGGTTCATGCGCAAGAACGAGATCTGGTTGGCCGTGCGCTGAGAAACGGTTGAACGCAGGCGGCTGGGGAGGCAGCGGTCCGCTACTTGGGCCGGCCCATCACGGCGTCGGGTACGCTGGTCACGATCTCGGGAAAGACCGTGATCAGCACGATGGCCACCAGCATGCACGCAAAAAAGGGCACCGTCACCTGCGCGATCCGGTTGCTGTCCACACCGGTCATGTTCTGCAGCACAAAGAGGTTGAAGCCCACCGGTGGTGTGATTTCCGCAATCTCGATCAACAAGATGATGAAGATGCCGAACCACACCAGGTCAAAACCGGCCTTCTGAATCAGGGGCAGCACCACTGCGCTGGTCAGCACGATCATCGAGATGCCGTCGAGTGCTGTACCGAGGACGAGGTACACGACCACGAGGATGGCAATCAGGCCGTAGGGGGAGAGGTCCAGGGCGACCACGGCTTCGGCCAATGCCCGCGGGATGCCGGTAAAGGCCATGGTCTTGGTGAGAAAGGCTGCGCCGGCCAGGATGAACAGGATCATGCAGCTCACCCGTGCTGCACCCATCAGGCCATCCCAGAAGTTTTGCCAGGTCAAGCTGCGGCCGGCCGCCGCAATCGCCAGGGAGCCCACCACGCCCCAAGCGGCGCATTCGGTTGCCGTGGCAATACCCGCCACCAACACCCAGACGATGAAGACGATCAGCAGCCCACAGGGTATGAGGCTGCCCGAACGCCTGAGCTTCTCGGCCAGGCTCATCGGGGCGTCGGGTGGTGGAACCTGATTCGGGTGTTGCAGGCTCCACCATGCGATGTATGCCGAGAACAAACCCATGAGCAGCAGGCCGGGTAAAAAACCGGCGAGGAACAAGCGAATCACGCTGGCATCAGCGGCCACCGCATACACCACCATCGTGATCGAGGGGGGTATCAAGATCCCCAGACCACCGGCTGCAGCCAAGGACCCCAAGGCCAGGTTGCGGTCGTATCCCCGGCGTTCGAGCTCGGGCAGCGCCACCTTGGCAATCGTGGCGCAGGTGGCAGCCGAGGAGCCCGAGACCGAGCCAAAAATGCCACAGCCCAAAATGGTGGTGTGCATCAGCCGCCCTGGCACGCGCGACAACCACGGTGAGAGCCCATCAAACATCTGTTCGGACAGGCGCGTGCGGTACAGGATTTCGCCCATCCAAATGAACATGGGCAAGGCCGCCAGTTCCCAGCTGGCGGTGGTTTCCCAAAAGGCGGAAAACAGGTTCTTGCCCGGCGCGGTGGTGGTGAAAAAAGCTTGGCCTACCCAACCCACGATGGCCAAGGTCATGGCGATCCAGACTCCACCCGACAACAGGAGCAGCATCAGGAACAGCAGCAGGCCACCGATTTCAAGCAGGGTCATGGGGCCAGGTGAAGGTTAAAGCTCTTGGGAAAAGTCGCCGCGCGCATGGCGCTGTTCCACCAGCACGGTGTAGCTCGGCTTGGCCCCGGTCAGCACCCGTGCGCACTCATCGAGCACGGCCACCCAAAAGATCAGGGCGCCGACGGCAAAACTCAGCTGAGGCATCCACATGGGAATGGGCACCATGCCGCCTGCGACATCGCCAAACACCCAGCTTTCCCAGGTGAAGGCCACGGCCCACCAGGCCAGGTAACCAATGGCCACGGCCGCCACCAGCAGTGAAGCGAGCTCCAAGCGCCAACGGGCTGTGGGGCTTGCAGACTCCAGCACCAAGGTCACGCGCACGAAGTCGCCGTTTCGAAAGCTGTAGGCCATCCCCAAAAAAGCCGAGGCTGCACACAGCCAGGCCACGACGTCGTTGACCCAGGAGACGCGCCACTCCATCACACGTCCGATGGAGGCTGCGATCATCAGAGCCAAAATGGCCAGCACGCACAGCGCGGCCAGCACCGCGCCGCTGGCATACAGGCCATCGAGTGCTCGGCGCAGCACGGCGCGCGCGTCCAGGTCTAGTGCCGAGTCAGCGGTTGTAGGCGTCGTACACAGCCTTGCCTTCAGCCCCGGCCTTGTCCAACCACTCCTTCAAGATGGTGTCGCCCACCTTCTTCATGTCGGCCTTGAGTTGGGCCGAGGGGGGCAGCACCTCCATGCCGTTGCGCTTGAGGGTGGCCAGCGTGTCATCGTTGACCTTGCGTGAATCGGCCCAGCCCCGAACTTCAGCCGCCGCGGCAGCCTTGAGCACCGCGTCCTGCGTGGCCTTGTCCAGTGCGTCAAACGCCTTGCGGTTGGCCAGCACGGCGTTCTTGGGCAGCCAAGCCTGCACATCGTAGTA
>RGEP01000088.1 GCA_009918225.1 Betaproteobacteria bacterium
GGTCGGGCGTGAGGTTGCCACCGTAGACCGTGCCAAAAGGGGTTTGCAGCGCATGTCCACCGGCGTAGGCGGGCCCGCCCGGCGCGGTGTGACAGCCTGCGCAATGGCCCAAGAGGGCCAATTCCCGGCCGCGGGCTACGAGGGTGGGGTCTAGGGCCGCGCCGGCTTGCCGTGTGTCGGTGCTGGGCGCGTGCTCAAGGCCGGGGGCGTAGAGCAAGCGCCCAGCCACCACCAAGGCGCCGCAAAGCGCGACCACCGTGACCATGCGTTGAAACCTCACAGGCTTCTGGCCGGGGCGCATGCCAGATCGATGGAGCCGTTGGGGGAGGGGACGGGTTTGGCAGGCAGTGCTTGGGTGGACAAGAAGGCCGACACGGCATGGATATCGGCTTCTTGCAATCGCTGGCTGATGTGTTTCATGCAGTCGGGCTCGCGTGCACGGCGCAAGCCGTTGCGCCATGCCCCCAATTGCGCGCTCAGGTAGTCCTTGGACAAGCCCAAGAGGCCGGGGGTCGCAGGCAGCACACCGGTCAGCGCCTGGCCGTGGCAATGCACGCAGGCCGGAACTTTCAAGCCCGCGTCACCTTCGTAAACCAACTGGCGGCCGCGCTGCAGCACCGCGGGCTCCAGGGTCGAGCGCTCAGGGCTGGGGTATGGCAGGTTCAAGGCGGCAAAGTGGGCGGCGATTTCCTTCAGGTAGGCCGGGGAGAGCGGTTGCACCAGATGCCGCATCGCCGCTTGTCCGCGCCGGCCTTCCTTGAAGTTCATCAGCTGTTCAAACAGATAGCCCTCAGGTTTGCCGGCAATGCGCGGAAAGTAGCCGTCTGCCGTGGCCACGCCTTCGCGGCCATGACAGGGTGTGCAGGCCTGAAGGCGCTGGGCCATGGTGTCTTGCACCTTGGGCGCAGCATCACAGGGCTGGGCACAGGCCATCAAGGCGGCCAGGGCCAGGGTCATGGGCAGGGTCATGGGCAGGGCCGGCACGGCCCGGCGATGAGGAGCGCCGGTGTTTGGGTTCAAGGCGTGGCCTGGCCCGAGGTGGCTTTCAGGCTGTTTTCAAAGTGGCGCTGCATGGCCTGTGTGGCCGCTGCTGGGTTGGCGGCGCGGATGGCCGCCATGATCTCGCGGTGCTCGGCCAGCGACTGCGACAGGCGGCCCTTCTTGAACAGGGAGTGGTGGCGGTTGAGCTTCATCACCTTGCGCAGGTCCCCCACGATTTGGGTGCGCCAGCGGTTGCCGGCCAGCTCCAACAACTTGAAGTGAAAGGCCTCGTTGGTCGAAAAGAACGCTTCGCGCTGGCGAACCTGCCTTTCCAGCTGTTCGTGTAGGTCCTGCAAGGCCTGGATGGCCTGGGGCTCTGCGCGCGCAGCCACTTCTCCCGCAGCGTCGCTTTCGAGCAGCGCCAGCAGCCGGTAGACCTGTTGCACATCGTCACCCGACGGCTCGGTCACGTAAGCACCGCGGCGCACCTTCATGGTCACCAGGCCTTCTGTGGCCAGTACCTTGAGGGCCTCTCGCATCGGCGTTCGGCTGATGCCCCAGGTGGCCGCCAGTTTCAGCTCATCAATCCAACTGCCCGGTTGCAGCTCACGGTTGAAGATCTGCTGGCGCAAGCGCTCGGCCACCTCTTCATAGAGGGCGCGGGGGGCGAGGCTGTTGACGGCCGGTGCCATGGTGAGGGGCGGATGAAAGCCTGATGCAAGTGATTCTGCATTTATAATTATGCATCACGAATCCTCGGCGTTCCATAGGCCAATCCCGCTGGTGATTCGTCCGCCCCCGGGGCATCATGCGCCGATCACAGGAGTCTTCATGTCTGCCGACCCGTTCAAGCCCGCCACGATCGAGCAGTGGGCCCAGGCCGCTGCCAAATCTGCCCCGGGTGGTGATGTATCCCGGCTGAACTGGGTGACGCCCGAAGGCATCACGGTCAAGCCGCTGTACACCGCGGCCGACACCGCCAGCCTGCCACACACCCACACCTTGCCGGGCTTTGAGCCGTTTATTCGAGGCCCGCAGGCCACGATGTACGCGGTACGCCCCTGGACGATTCGCCAGTACGCCGGCTTTTCCACCGCTGAAGACAGCAACCGCTTTTACCGCAAGGCCTTGGCGGCTGGCGGCCAGGGCGTCAGCGTGGCCTTCGATCTGGCCACCCACCGTGGCTACGACAGCGACCATCCGCGCGTGGTGGGTGACGTGGGCAAAGCGGGCGTGGCCATCGACTCGGTGGAGGACATGAAGATCCTGTTCGACGGGATCCCCTTGGATCAGGTCAGCGTGTCCATGACGATGAATGGCGCCGTGCTGCCGGTGCTGGCCGGCTATGTGGTGGCCGCAGAAGAGCAGGGCGTGTTGCAGGCGCAGTTGAGTGGAACCATTCAGAACGACATCCTCAAGGAGTTCATGGTTCGCAACACCTATATCTACCCGCCTGAGCCGAGCATGCGCATCATCGGCGACATCATCGAGTACACGGCCCACCACATGCCGAAGTTCAACTCGATTTCCATCAGCGGCTACCACATGCAGGAAGCCGGTGCGAACCAGGCGCTGGAGCTGGCCTTCACCCTGGCCGATGGCAAGGAGTATGTGAAGACCGCCATGGCCAAGGGGCTGGATGTGGACGGCTTTGCAGGGAGGCTGAGCTTCTTCTGGGCCATCGGGATGAACTTCTATCTCGAGATTGCCAAGATGCGCGCCGCGCGGCTTCTTTGGTGCCGCATCATGAAGGGGTTTGGTGCCCAGAACCCCAAGAGCCTGATGCTGCGCACCCACTGCCAAACTTCGGGCTGGTCGCTGACCGAACAGGACCCCTACAACAATGTGGTGCGCACCACCATCGAGGCCATGGCCGCGGTGTTTGGCGGCACGCAGTCGCTGCAACCGAGTTCAGCGCCCGCATTGCGCGCAACACCCAGCTCATCATCCAGGAAGAGACCCACATCACCAATGTGATTGACCCGTGGGCGGGCTCCTACATGATGGAAAAGCTCACCCAAGACATGGCCGATGCGGCTTGGGCCATCATTGAAGAGGTGGATGCCATGGGCGGCATGACCCGTGCCGTGGACAGCGGTTGGGCCAAGCTCAAGATCGAAGCCTCGGCCGCTGAGAAGCAGGCCCGCATCGACAGCGGCAAAGATGTCATCGTGGGCGTCAACAAGTACAAGTTGGCGCAGCAGGACAAGGTCGACATCCTGGAGGTTGACAACGTCAAGGTGCGAGAGGGGCAGATTGCCCGCTTGCAGCAGATCAAGGCCAAGCGAGACACCGCCCAAGTGCAGGCGGCCTTGCAGGCCTTGACGGAGGCGGCACGCAGCGGCCAGGGCAACCTGCTGGACCTGTCCATTAAGGCGGTGCGCCTGCGTGCCACGGTTGGGGAAGTCAGCGATGCGCTGGAGGCGGTGTTTGGCCGCCACCGCGCCGATATTCAAAAGGTGACCGGTGTGTACGCAGCCGCTTACGACTCTGCCGAGGGTTGGGACAAGCTCAAGACGGAGATCGCCGCCTTTGCGCAAGACCACGGCCGCCGGCCGCGCGTGATGATCGCCAAGTTGGGCCAAGACGGCCACGACCGGGGGGCCAAGGTGGTGGCCACCGCTTTCGCGGACCTGGGATTCGACGTGGACATGGGCCCGCTGTTTCAAACGCCCGAGGAGTGCGCGCGACAGGCCATTGAAAACGATGTGCATGCGGTGGGTGTTTCCACCTTGGCCGCTGGCCACAAGACCCTGGTGCCGGCCATCATTGCCGAGCTCAAGCGCCAAGGGGCGAACGACATCATCGTCTTCGTTGGCGGTGTCATTCCGCAGCAGGACTATGACTTCCTGTTCGAGGCGGGGGTCAAGGGGATCTATGGGCCTGGGACGCCGATTCCGGCTTCGGCCAAGGATGTCTTGGAGCAGATACGTGCGGTGCAGGGGGCGCAGTGAGGGGCTTTGGCTCGTTTGCAGTTCTTGGTTCGCAGACGTGGTTGCGGATCAGATGACGGAGCCATGCGGTGCTGCTCATTTGATCCGCCGTCCGCCTGCGGCGCTTGGAGCGGATCAGATGACGGCGCCATGCCGTGCCGCTCATTTCCCCCGCCGCCCGCCTGCGGCGTTCGGCTCCTCCTTTAAATCGCGGCACGGCATGGCACCGTCATCTGATGGGGTGCGCGGGCCGCGTGCGACGCCAACCCAGGCGTGCGGGGGGCGGCTGCTGCGATTTCAAGGAGGAGCGTCGGGCGCAGCCCGGCGCGGGGGAAATGAGCAGCAGCTGCCCCCCGCACGCCTGGGTACGCTCCAGGGCGCTCGCCTGGGTACGCTCCAGCCCGTCCGCCCGGGTGCGCTTCACCCAGCAAACGGCTAAGGCCTCCACCCCACATGCTGCCACTGAACACCCAGCTGTTGGAGAAGATCACCGGCCCCAGCGGTGATGCCCAGCGCCGAGCGATGGCCAAGGCAATCACGCTGCTGGAGAGCACACGCGCCGACCATCGCGTTCAGGCCGATGAACTGCTCAATGCACTGCTGCCGCACACCGGGCGGTCTTTCAGGCTGGGGATCAGCGGTGTGCCGGGCGTGGGCAAGAGCACCTTCATCGAGACACTGGGCCTGATGCTGATCGCCCGGGGCCACAGAGTGGCGGTATTGGCGGTGGACCCGTCTTCGACCGTCAGCGGTGGATCGATCCTGGGCGACAAGACACGTATGGAACGCCTGAGCATGGACGAGCGTGCGTTCATCAGGCCCAGCCCCAGCAGCGGCACCCTGGGCGGTGTGGCCGAGAAGACCCGCGAAGCCATGTTGGTGTGCGAGGCGGCCGGCCACGATGTGGTGATTGTGGAAACGGTGGGCGTGGGACAAAGCGAAACCGCTGTCGCGCAGCTCAGTGCACTCAAGGAGCAGGGCATCGACCAGTTTTGGCAACAGGTGGAGCGCTTTCGCAAGCTGCAGACGGCCAGCGGGCAATGGGCCCAGCGCCGGGTGCAGCAAGCCCAGGCATGGATGTGGGAGCGCATCGAAGCGGGCTTGCGCCAACGATTTCGGGCGCATCCCGCGGTGCAGTCGGCGTTGGCAGGCCTGCAGGACGAGGTGGTGCAGGGTCGGGTGGCTGCATCGGTGGCTGCACGGCGGCTCTTGGACCTGTTTACCTGAAGCGACCCGCGCCTGCCGAAACCCACTCCGCTGATTCAAGCAAGAACCCCAAGGCACAGAGAAGGAGAACCCCGGTGCATGACATTCAACAGATGCTCGAGGAAAAGCGCGCCCTGGCGCGACTGGGTGGTGGCCAAAAGCGCATCGATGCGCAGCACGCCAAGGGAAAGTTGACGGCGCGGGAGCGCTTGGAGTTGCTCTTCGATGAGGGTACGTTCGAAGAGTGGGACATGTTCGTCGAACACCGTTGTGTGGACTTCGGCATGTCCGACAACAAGATTCCCGGTGACGGCGTGGTGATCGGTTACGGGATGATCAACGGCCGCTTGGCCTTTGCCTACAGCCAAGACTTCACCGTGTTTGGCGGGGCCTTGTCCGAGACCCATGCCGAGAAGATCTGCAAGATCATGGACCAGGCCATGAAGGTGGGGGCGCCCGTGGTGGGGCTCAACGACTCTGGGGGTGCCCGTATTCAGGAGGGCGTCGCTTCTCTGGGGGGCTATGCCGATGTGTTCCAGAAGAACGTGCTGGCCAGCGGGGTGATCCCGCAGATCAGCCTCATCATGGGGCCTTGCGCCGGGGGTGCCGTTTACAGCCCCTCGATGACCGACTTCATCTTCATGGTCAAGGACTCGTCCTACATGTTCGTGACCGGCCCAGAGGTGGTCAAGACCGTCACCCATGAAGAAGTCACGGCAGAAGAGCTTGGTGGAGCGCTGACCCACACCACCAAGAGCGGTGTAGCCGATTTGGCTTTTGAAAACGATGTTGAGGCGCTGCTGATGCTGCGGCGCTTCTTCAACTACCTGCCGCTGAACAACCGCGAAAAGCCGCCGGTACGGCCCAGCGGTGACCCCGGCAACCGGCTGGACCATTCGCTGGATACGCTGGTGCCGGACAACCCCAACAAGCCCTATGACATCAAGGAACTGATCGTCAAGGTGGTAGACGACGGCGAGTTTTTCGAACTGCAGCCTGACTATGCGGCCAATATCGTCATCGGCTTTGGCCGCATGGAGGGCCAGACGGTGGGCGTGGTGGCCAACAATCCCTTGGTGCTGGCGGGTTGCCTGGACATCAAGAGCTCCATCAAGGCCGCTCGCTTCGTGCGCTTCTGCGACGCCTTCAGCATTCCGGTGGTGACCTTTGTGGATGTGCCGGGCTTCATGCCCGGTACCTCACAAGAGTATGGCGGCATCATCAAGCACGGAGCCAAGCTGCTCTATGCCTACGCCGAGTGCACCGTACCGAAGATCACCGTCATCACCCGCAAGGCCTACGGCGGTGCCTACGATGTGATGGCCTCCAAGCACCTTCGTGGTGATGTGAACTTCGCATGGCCCAACGCGGAAATCGCGGTGATGGGTGCCAAGGGTGCGGTGGAGATCATCTTCCGCGAAGACAAGGGCGACCCAGCCAAGCTGGCTGCTCGGGAGGCGGAATACAAGGCTCGCTTTGCCAACCCCTTTGTGGCCGGCGCGCGGGGCTTCATCGACGACGTGATTCAGCCGCATGAAACGCGCAAGCGCATCTGCCGCTCCTTGAAGATGCTCAAAGACAAAAAGCTGGAAAACCCGTGGCGCAAGCACGGCAACATTCCGCTTTGATGGGTTGGAGTCAAACCATATGTTTCAAAAGATACTGATTGCCAACCGCGGCGAAATTGCCTGCCGGGTCATCAAGACCGCTCGCAAGATGGGCATCGCCACCGTGGCGGTGTACTCCGAAGCCGACAAGGACGCGCGACACGTGGAGGTCGCCGATGAGGCAGTGCTGTTGGGCCCCGCGCCTTCTCGCGAGTCTTATCTGGTGGCCGACAAGATCATCGCGGCCTGCAAGCAAACGGGTGCTCAAGCGGTGCACCCTGGGTATGGCTTCCTCTCGGAGAACGAAGCCTTTGCCAAACGGTGTGAAGACGAAGGCATCGTCTTTATCGGCCCCAAGCATTATTCGATTGCGGCCATGGGCGACAAGATTGCGTCCAAGAAGTTGGCCAACGAGGCTCGGGTCAACACCATCCCGGGCTACAACGACGCCATCGACACACCCGAGCAGGCGGTGGAGATCGCCAAAAAGATCGGCTACCCGGTGATGATCAAGGCCAGCGCGGGCGGTGGTGGCAAGGGTCTGCGTGTGGCCTTCAATGACAAGGAAGCGCACGAAGGATTTTCCAGCTGCCGCAATGAAGCCCGCAACAGCTTTGGCGATGACCGGGTGTTCATTGAAAAGTATGTGCTGGAGCCCAGGCACATTGAGATTCAGGTGCTCGGCGATTCGCATGGCAACGTGGTGTACCTCTGGGAGCGGGAGTGCTCCATTCAAAGGCGCCACCAAAAGGTGATCGAGGAAGC
>RGEP01000089.1 GCA_009918225.1 Betaproteobacteria bacterium
TGCGCTTCGAGGTGTGCGAGATCACCTTGAGGAACCGCAACCTCAAGAAGGAGCAGTTCTCCATGGACGCGGAGTTCACACCCTCGGGTGTGGTTCGCATTGGGCGTTTGCAGGTGCGCGAAGGTTACGGCTACATCAAGCCCTGAGGGCGTCCCTCCACGCGCATTGCAGCCCATCCCTTTGAAACCACCGTTCGTCGCTTGGCGGTGGATGGGTGAATGCCCTGTCTGCACACTGCAGGGCATCCAAACCAATCGGCCACCAGGGCCTTCAAGGGGCACCATATGAACACTTCGAACGCTGCGCACACCCTCTCGCGTCGGCTGTGCACGCTGATGCTGGCCACCCTGACCGCCACCGCGGTGATGGGCCTGAGCATCCCCACCGAAGCCTGGGCGGTGGAGCAGGCACGTGGCGTCACCGGCTTTCAGGCTGTGGCGCTCGATGGTTCGATGACGGTGCGGGTGGAGCTCGCCGAACAGGAGTCGGTGCGCGTGTCCTCCCCTGGCGCCAGTACAGACTTGGTCGAGACGGTCATCGAGCAGCGCCGCGGCCTGCCCACCCTGGTGGTGCGCAACAGCCGGCCGTGGCCCTCCAAGAAGCTCGACGTGGTGGTAACGGTGCAGGGCCCGCAGTTCAAGTCGCTTTCCGTGGCCGGCTCGGGTCTGTTGGAGGCCAAGCTGTCCAACCAGCCCTCGCTGCAGCTGTCGGTGGCCGGCTCGGGCGACCTGAATGTGCAGGGCATCGTCGCCCAGCAAGTGGACGTGGGTGTGGCGGGCAGCGGCGATGTGCGGGTCAAGGGGGCCGCGCAGAACCTGTCGGTGAGCGTGGCTGGCAGCGGTGATGCCTGGCTGCGGGAGCTTGAGGCCGAAGACGTGAAGGTGAGTGTGGCCGGCAGCGGTGACGCCCGTGTGAACGCACGCCAACGCCTGCGCGTCGCCGTGGCGGGCAGCGGGGACGTGCGCTACACCGGAGCGGCCTCCAACGTGACCACCGTCGTCACCGGCAGCGGCTCAAAGGCCACCCGGTGCGCGTTGTGGTCGATGAAGCGCTGCAGCTCCTTCTCGCCACCGTTTTCGTCTGAACAGGTGACCCAGCGCGCCACGTTGTAGCGGGCCGGTGCAATGCGGGCCTTGCAGCCGTACTCGTGTTCCAGCCGGTGCGCCACCACTTCAAACTGCAACTGGCCCACCGCCCCCAGCATCAGCACCGAACCGGCGGCCGGGCGAAACACCTGAATGGCGCCCTCTTCACCGAGTTGTTGCAAGCCGGCCTTGAGCTGCTTGGTGCGCAAGGGGTCCGCCACTTCCACCGTGCGAAACATCTCGGGCGCGAAGAAGGGCAGGCCGGTGAACTGCAGGGCCTCGCCCTCGGTGAGCGTGTCGCCCAGCTGCAGCACGCCGTGGTTGGGGATGCCGATGATGTCGCCGGCATAGGCCTCTTCCAAGAGTTCGCGCCGCTGGCTCATGAAGGTGACCACGGTGTTGGGCCGCAGCTCTTTGCCGCTGCGCACCACCTTCAGCCGCATGCCACGCTCGAACTTGCCGCTGGCCACCCGCACAAAGGCGATGCGGTCGCGGTGTGAGGGGTCCATATTGGCTTGGATCTTGAACACAACGCCGGTGAACTTCTTTTCATCCGGGTTCACCGTGCGCTGCAGCGAGGGACGCTGGGCGGGCGCGGGTGCCAGGTCCACCAGTGCGTCCAGCACCTCCTGCACGCCAAAGTTGTTGATGGCCGATCCGAAGAACATGGGCGTCTGGCGGCCGGCCAGGAATTCGGCCTCGTCGAAGGCGGGGGCTGCTTCGCGCACCAAATCGATCTCGCCCGCGGACTGTTCATAGGCGGCACCAAAGCGCTGGGCCAGCGCAGGGTTGGCCAAGCCGTCGATCACCTCTTCGTCTCCGGCCACGCGGTCCTCGCCGGGCCGGAAGACGCGCATCTGGTCTTTGCGCAGGTCCAGCACGCCACCGAAAAACTTGGCCATGCCCACCGGCCAGGTGAAGGGCACCACCGTCATGCCGAGTTCGCGCTCGATCTCGTCCATCAGGTTCAGCGGTTCCTGCACCTCGCGGTCCATCTTGTTGACGAAGGTCAGGATGGGCGTGTTGCGCGCACGGCAAACCTGCAGCAGGCGGCGGGTTTGCGGCTCCACGCCGTTGGCCGCGTCGATCACCATCAGCGCCGCATCCACGGCGGTGAGCACGCGGTAGGTGTCTTCAGAGAAGTCTTGGTGGCCCGGGGTGTCCAGCAGGTTGATGACGCAGCCGCGGTACTCCATCTGCATCACGCTGGAGGCCACCGAGATGCCACGCTGCTTTTCAATCTCCATCCAGTCGGAAGTGGCGTGGCGCGAGGCCTTGCGCGCCTTCACGCTGCCGGCGATTTGAATGGCACCAGAGAACAGCAGCAGCTTTTCCGTGAGCGTGGTTTTGCCCGCGTCGGGGTGGGAGATGATGGCGAAGGTGCGCCGGCGGCGCACTTCGGGGGAGAGTTCGGACATGGGCTGATTATCCCGGGGCGGTGCGATGCAGCATGAACCTTCGATCACGCTGCATACTTCATGTGGAGATTGCGTTGACCCCAAGCGCAGGTGAACAGGAGTGCCGATGTCGCTTTACCTACCCCGCCACTTCGAACAGCAGGACCCCCAAGCCCTGCAGGCTCTGATGCACGATCACCCCCTGGCCACCTGGGTGTGCGTGGCCGAGGGCGAGCCGGTCATCAACCACCTGCCCCTGCACCTGGACCCCACCCGCGGCCAACACGGCACCCTGATCGGCCACGTGGCCCGGGCGAATCCGGTTTGGCAGTCGCAGCCCACCTCCAGCGTGGTCATCTTCCACGGTCCTCAGGCTTATGTGACACCGAGCTGGTACCCCACCAAGCAGGCAAGCGGCAAGGTGGTGCCCACCTGGAACTATGCGGTGGTGCATGCGCACGGCCTGCCGCGGTTCATCGAGGACCGCGATGAGTTGCATGCGCTGGTCTCCCGCCTGACCGACCGACACGAAGCCGGCCGCGCCCATCCTTGGAGCGTGAACGACGCGCCGCCCGATTACACCCAAACCATGCTGGGCGCCATCGTGGGCCTGGAGATCGAGATCACGAACATCCAGGGCAAGTTCAAGCTCAGCCAGAACCGGCTGCCGGTGGATCAGCGTGGCGTGCTGGAGGGTGCGGCGCAGGGCGCTGAAGAGGAGCGGTTGATGGCGCAGGCGATGGTCAAGGCCCTTCCCGGTTTGGGTGGTGTGTAGCCATCGATGCTGCAGCCCCTGATCACGGCGGCCTTGGCGCCGGTGCTGCTGGTGCAGGGCCGCCGCGTGCGCCGCACGGCACTGGAGCTGCCGGAGGCCGCCGGACCACGTGAAGGTCTCAGTGGCTCTGGCGAGCCTTTCCGGCTGTTGGTGTTGGGCGATTCAGCGGGTGCCGGCGTGGGTGTGGTCCACCAGAATCAGGCCATCACCGGTCGACTCGTGCAGGCGCTCTCCGCGCAGCACACCGTGCAGTGGCGCCTGGTCGCCCACACCGGCCACCGGCTGTCCCATGTCATCCGCGCCGCACAGGCGTTGACACCCCAGGCCACCGATCTTGTGGTGGTTTCCGTGGGCATCAACGATGTGCTGCAGGGTACCTCTGCCGCCCGGTGGGCCCAGGGCCTGCAGCAACTGGCCGAGGTGCTTCAGGAGCGGCTGGTGCCCGGCCAGGTGGCCTTCAGCACGATCCCGCGCATCCAGGACTTTCCCTTGCTGCCCCAGCCACTGGCCTGGTACCTGGGCCGGCGGGCGCAGCAGCTCAACCGCATCACCCATCAGATCTTGTCCAGCCCCTTACACGGGCCCAGCACGCTCGGCTCACCCGTCTCACCCGGCCCGCTTGCCCGCTGGAAGGCGGTCGACCTCGATCTGCCCCTGACGGCGGACTTCCTGGCCCACGATGGATTCCATCCCAATGAAGCGGCCTGTGGCTTGTGGTGCCAGCAGGTGATGGCGGCCATTCACACCGGATCCCGGCCCGGGATCGCATCGGATAGACGTTCGTGAACCACGCCATGATCCCAGCCAAGACCCCAGCCGTGACACTGCGCACCATCACCGCCCAGACGGTGCGCACCATCATCAATCTGCAGGTGTCACCGCAGCAGCGGCATTTGGTGGCGCCCAATGCCGTTTCGCTGGCCGAGGCACTGTTTCACCCCGAGGCGTGGTACCGCGCGGTGTATGCAGACGAAGACCCGGTGGGCTTCGTGATGCTCTACGACGAACACCTGCGCCCCACGCCTCCTGCCCAGCCGAGCGTGGTGCTCTGGCGCTTCATGATCGACCACCGGTATCAGGGCCGCGGCATCGGGCGCTTGGCCCTGCAAAGTGTGCTGGAGCGGGTGCGCGGCTATCCGGCGCTGGAGCGGCTCGAGTTGTCCTATGTGCCGGGCGCGCAGGAGCCCTCGGGCTTTTATCGTCGGTTGGGGTTTTTGCAAACCGACCGTTGGGACGATGGCGAGCGCGTCATGGAGTTGCCGCTGCGTCCGCTGAAAGCTGATCACTGCCCCATCTGCGGCGCGCCCAATGGGTGTGCGGCTTCTGCCTGCGGCACCTTCGATGTGAAGTGCTGGTGCGCGCAGGCGCGCATCGGTGCTGAAGTGTTGGCGCGCGTGCCCGAGGGGCTCAAGGGGCGCGCCTGCGTGTGTCGGCGCTGCGCCCAGGAACTTGGGCCGGGGAATCCGGCTTGAGGGTGCAAACCATGAGCCTGGAGCGAGCCGGGGCGGTGTCGTGGCGGCGGGCGGTCTTGGTGCTCACCGCAGTGGCCGTCCTCGGGTTGCACGCTTGTGCGCTCGCGCAATCCACGGCACACCCAAGCCCGCGCCGGTTCAGCGCCTTTCCTCGCGCCTGGAGTACCGAATCAAGCTGATGGGTGCCGCGCCACCCCTGGCCGGCAAAGACCATCTTGTGCTGATCATCACCCCCAGGACCGATGGGCGGCTCGACGCCGACTTTCATCTGAAGTCACGCTTCGGTCTGGACCTCGGGATGGCGGTGGGCCACTTCGATGCTCGACCCGATCGATCCATTGCGCCTTAGGCCGACCACATGTTGCCCACCACCTGGACCACCGAGCGACTCACCTGCCGCGACGCCACCCCGCAGGACCTGCCGCTGCTGATGGAAGCACTGGCCGCATCGCAGGATGTCGCTGCCCTTGACCCGGCTTTCGGCGAGGCCCGGGAAGCCGATGTTCAGGCGCACCTGAGTCGCCATCTGCGTGAGCCGGGCCGGGTCTGCATGCAGGTGCTGCATCGCCGCGCCGACCCTTCTTCAGGGCAGGAAACCGCAGCTGACTTCCTGGGTTTCTGGCGCCTGGTGCGGGTGCCCAGCCGGCCGCAAGCCATCGGCGTGGAGATCCTGTTGTTACAGGCGACCCACCGTCGCCAGGGCCTGGCGCAGGAATTGGTCACGGCGGCGTTAGAGCGCTTGCGTGGCGTTGGTGACGAACTGTGGGCCCGCGTGTACCTGGCCAATTCGCGCGCCCTGGCCTTCTGGTTGAGCGTTGGGCTGAGCCGCGTGGTCGAGCACCAGGGTGCTCAGGTTCACAGCGTTCAGGGCCCAGGCCCGGCCAGCCTGATCCTGTCCCGCGAGATCCTGCCGCGCGCCACCACTTCGACCGCATCGTCTGCAGCACTGGAGGGCCGCTGCCACTGCGGCGCCCTGGGCTGGCGCCTGCAGGGGCAGCCGTCATCTGCAACCGCCTGCAATTGCACCGTGTGTCGCCGCTATGGCGTGCTGTGGGCCTATGGCCATGAGGATCAGGACATCACCACCGATGGCCTGAGCGTGGCCTATCGGCGTGGCCGCGCCATCGACTTTCATTTTTGCCCGGCCTGTGGATGCGTCTCGCATTGGCGGGCGCAGACCGTCCAGGATGACGGCCGGCGCCGCATCGCCGTCAACCTTCGCCTGACCGATCCTGAGCGGGTGGCGGCGCTGCCGATTGACCATTTCGACGGCCTCAACACCTTCGATGACCTGCCGCGAGACGGCAAGTGCGTGGGAGACCTCTGGGCATGACGCTGCCACCCCTTCGGCCTGGACTACGAAGTGCTCGGCGTGGTGCGCCACAGCGAAACACTGGAGCCCTTGGTGCTGTACCGGCCGCTGTACAACGACAGCGGTACTTGGGTGCGGCCCTATGCCATGTTCCTCGAAACGGTCGAGGTGGATGGGCAGCGGCGGCCTCGTTTTGAGTGCCTTGCAGCGAAACCGGCACACCCTGACGGCGGCCCAGACGACGCGCAGGCAAGCCCCGCTTCACGCGTGGCTTCGCTTCCAGATGGGCTGCGCATCCTCACCCAAGACACGCCCCAGGCCAGCGGACGGGCTGCGGTGGATGAAGGCCTGGACGCATTCAACGCGTCGGCCGCACCGCTACATGAAGTCCGCCCGCTGGCTTGTGTGGCCGAGCATGCACAGCTTGGGGTCTTGGGCGGCGCCGTGGGGCGTCTGTGGGGCCACTGCGCCGAGCTGCAACAACTGTGGGTCAAGGACAGCACACGCGGCCAGGGCTTGGGCCGCCACCTACTCGAAGCCTTCGAGAAAGCGGCACACGCGCGCGGCGCGAGAGAGCTGTTTCTCGAGACCTTCAGCTTTCAAGCGCCGGCCTTCTATGAGCGTTGCGGGTATGAGCGCGAAGCCACCAATCCGCACTATCCTCACGGTGTCAGCAAACACCGCTACTTCAAGCGTCTCGCACCATGAGCCTGCGCCTGTACATCGCCAACAAGAACTACTCCTCTTGGTCGTTAAGGCCCTGGGTGTTGATGAAGCAGCTGGGCATGGCGTTTGAGGAAACGCTGGTGCCCTTCGGCCCGGATGCCGCACAGGCCTTCCGCGCGTTCTCACCCACGGGCAAGGTGCCTTGCCTGGCGAGCGCGAGCCTTCGGTGTGGCCGCGCGACACCGCTGCCCGGGCCTGGGCGCGGTCGGCCAGTGCCGAAATGCACTCGGGTTTCAGCGCGGTGCGGCATTACTGCACCATGAGCTGCGGTGTGCGCGTGCGCTTGCACCCCCTGCCAGCGCCTCAGGCCGCAGAACTCGCCTCGCAATGGGCGCGAATCGACGCCCTGTGGCGTGAGGGCCTTGAGCGCTTTGGCGGCCCCTTTCTCGCCGGTTCGGCCTTCACCGCGGTTGATGCCTTCTACGCGCCGGTGGCGTTTCGGGCGCAAACTTACAGTCCTGAGCTCTCGGATGCCGCAAGTGCCTATGTGCAGCGGCTGTTGGAACTGCCCGCCATGCGCCAGTGGTACCAAGAAGCCCTGATCGAGCCTTGGCGGGACGAGCCGCATGAAGCGGAGGTTCGATCGCTGGGCGACATCCTCAGCGACGGACGCAGGAGTGCCCCATGACCACAGCCTCAAACCCCACCGTCACGTCCGCAGCCGCCCATGCGCACTGCCGCTGCGGGGCCTTCCGGTTCGAGTCTGCCAGCCCGCCCATCCTGC
>RGEP01000090.1 GCA_009918225.1 Betaproteobacteria bacterium
ATGTCGTTGATGCGGTTGAGAAAGCGGGTCAGGTAGGCATGCAAGCCATCATCGAGGATTTCGTCAATGCGGCCGTACTGCAGGTCGCTGCGCAGGCGCCCGGCGCGTCGCAGGGTGTCGCCGCTTTGCTCGTTGGCCACCTGGCTGAGGTTGTTCACCAGCTCGCTGGTGCAGGCCGCCAGCGAGCGGGGCATGTCGGCGCGCAAGATGAGCAGCTCGGCCACCTTCTCCGGCAGGATCACGCTGCTGTACACACGGCGGTAGATTTCGAACGCAGAGACCGAGCGCAGCAGCGCCGACCAGTGATAGAAGTCGGTCTCCGGCGCAATGGCCGGGGCGGGCACACCCGGCGGGCGGGGCAGGCGCGCGCCGTCGGCTCCCCAGGAGGCCCCCTCCACATTGGGGTGTCCGTGGAACTTCACGTCCAACAGACGCGCGGTGTTGTCGCCCCGCTCCAAGAAGGTGCCCAGGCGAATGAAGTGCAAGGCCTCGTCTTGCAGCATCGTGCCCACGGCCACGCCGCGCGAGAGGTGAGAGCGGAACTTGACCCACTCGAAGACCGCCGAAGGGTCGCGTTCCAAAGCCCCGGAGGCCACCATGCGCGAGAACTCAAGCCAGGTTTGGTTGGTGGTTTCCCAGAGCTCGGTGGTCAAGACGCTGCGCACAGCGCGGGCGTTTTCACGTGCGGCGGCCAAGCAAGAGGCGATGGAGGAGGCGTTGCCGGTGTCGCGCACCATGAACTGCATCACCCCTTCGCTGCTGATTTGGGCGTGGGCACTGGCATAGGCCTCGTGCAGTTCGCTGATGCCCAAGACGGCGCTCCAGGCGGCCTGTGCGCCCACGGCGCGCTCGGGCAGGAGCGAGGTCTGGTAGTTCACGTCCAACATGCGCGCGGTGTTCTCGGCCCGCTCCATGTAGCGGGCCATCCAGAACAAGTGGTCGGCGGTGCGGGAGAGCATGGGGGGTCCTTCCTTCAGGCGTCCAAGACCCAGGTGTCTTTGGTGCCGCCGCCTTGGCTGCTGTTGACCACCAGGGACCCCTCTTTCAAGGCCACGCGGGTCAAGCCACCGGGCACCACCTGCACCGTCTTGCCCGACAGCACAAAGGGGCGCAAGTCGATGTGGCGAGGGGCGATGCCCTGCTCCACGAAGGTCGGGCAGGTCGACAGGCTCAGCGTGGGCTGTGCAATGTAGTTGGCCGGATGCGCCTTGATGCGCAGAGCGAAGGCTTCGATTTCGGCTCGGGTGGAAGCAGGGCCCACGAGCATGCCGTAACCCCCAGCCCCGTGCACCTCCTTGACCACCAGTTCCGACAGGTGCGCCAACACATAGGCCAGCGACTCGGGCTCTCGGCAGCGCCAGGTGGGCACGTTGTCCAACAGCGGCTTTTCGCCCAGGTAAAACTCGATCATCTGGGGCACATAGGCGTAGATCGATTTGTCGTCGGCCACGCCGGTTCCGATGGCGTTGCACAAGGCCACATTGCCGGTTCGGTAGGCGCGCATCAGGCCGGCGCAGCCCAGGCTGGAGTCGGGGCGAAAGGCCTGGGGGTCGAGGAAGTCGTCGTCGATGCGGCGGTAGATCACATCCACGCGCTTGGGCCCCTGGGTGGTGCGCATGTAGACGCGGTCTTCCCGCACGAACAGGTCCTGGCCTTCGACGAGTTCCACGCCCATTTGCTGGGCCAAGAAGGCATGCTCGAAGTAGGCGCTGTTGTGCATGCCCGGGGTCAGCACCACCACCGTGGGGTCGTTGCTTGCGCCTGGGGCCATGCTGCGCAAGGTGGCCAGGAGCAGGTCGGGGTAGTGGGCCACGGGGGCCACGCGGTTGAGGGCGAACAAATCTGGAAACAGCCGCATCATCATCTTGCGGTTTTCCAGCATGTAGCTCACGCCCGAGGGCACACGCAGGTTGTCCTCGAGGACGTGATACGTGCCACGGCCATCAGGCTGCGCGGCGCGCACGATGTCGATGCCCGCGATGTGGGCGTAGACCCCGCCGGGCACATCCAGGCCCACCATTTCGGGCCTGAACTGCGGATTGCGCAAGACCTCATCGGCCGGCACCACCCCGGCCTTGAGGATGTCTTGGCCATGGTAGACGTCGTGGATGAACCGGTTGAGCGCGGTAACGCGCTGAACCAAACCGTGATGCGCGGCAAGAGGTCAAAGGGTATGAGGCGCTCGGTGCCGGCGCCTTCTTCGTCCTTCTCGCCGTAAACAGCGAAGGTGATGCCCACGCGGCGGAAGATGACCTCGGCCTCTTCACGGCGCACCGACATGGACGCCAGGCTCTGCCGGTCCAGCCACTCCGCGTAGCTTTGGTAGTGGGGGCGCACCGCATTGGTGCCGGTGCGCATCTCGTCGAAGGCCAATCCCATGGTGGAGTCCTGCGTAGGCTGGATTCGATGCAAGTCTTGGGCCAGCGCCGCCGTGCTGGAGGGGGGCGCAGCGGGCAGGGCTGCCCCCTGCGGCGCGGCCTGGGCCGTGCCCAAGCGCTGCAGGCGCACCTCGTGGCGCAGCTCCACCTCGCAGGGGTCCACCGAACCCGTCAAGGGCGCAGCCAGGGGCGGCTCGGGCGCACAGGCCAAGGCCAAATGGCCGTAGCCTGCCCACTGCCCGGAGGTGGTGTCCAGGCCGACCCAACCCGGCCCGGGCAGGTAGACCTCACACCAGGCATGGAGCTCGGTGCCGTCCTGGGGCACGGTGGGCGTGGCCTCCAAGCCCGGTTGGTCTGCGCGCAGCTGGATCAGGTAGCCCGAAACAAAACGCGCGGCCATTCCTGCTGCACGCAGCAGCTGCACCATCAGCCATGCACTGTCGCGGCAAGAGCCCGATCGCCGGCGCAACGTGTCCTCTGGGGTCTGCACCCCCGGCTCGGCCCGGTGGGTGTAGGCGATGTCCTGGTGCACCTGCTGGTTGAGGGCTTCCAACAGACCCAGGGTGGCCCCGGGCCGCAGCGGCCAGTCGCCCAGGTAGGCCAGGAGTTCGGGGCTGGCGGGCTGAGAGGCTCGGGCCCGGTACGGGGCCAGTTCGGCCTGAAGCACCGGCCCGTACTGCAGCGGTCCTTGGGCGCCGTGGGCCTCCAGCGGTGCCCGCGGGATGGGATGCAGGGGGATGTCTGCGCTCAGGTCAACCCAAAGCCGAAGCTCGGTCACCGGACTGGCGAACTCGGCCCGTGCACAGCGGTTTCCCCAGGCATCGGACTCCCACACCAAGCGGCTGGGCTCGGGGTCCAGGCGCAGGTCATAGTGGCGCAAAGGCGTGACGCATGCCGGTGACGGGCACAGGCGGATCAGCTGCGGCGACAACCGCACCGGGCGGTCGTAGCGGTAGTGGGTCAGGTGTTGGAGTTGAACGCAGATCGACAAGGGTGACTCCGGGCAGGACTTGCCCGGTGTGCAAGCCCCATGCCCGTGATCATGCACCAGCACGGTGCGGGCAGGCGCCTGCGCTGGCCTCAGACGATCAACTGGCCCGCGTGGGTGACCTTGCGCAGGGGCTCGTAGCGCTCCGACCGGGTCCGCAAGGGCGTGGTGCCCTGCTCACCCGTCCAGTGCGGGTCTTCGATGCCCTCAAAGACCTCGCGCAGGCGTTGGCCCCAGGTGCTGCGGATCATTCGGAAGTAGGGATTTTGCTCGTCAATGCAGACGTGCTCCTCACTGGCGTACCGGCCTTCCCGGTACACCACCAGGTCCAAGGGCAAACCCACCGACAGATTGGACTTCAGGGTGGAATCCATGGAAATGAGGGCGCACTTGGTGGCCTCGTCCAAGGGAGTGGTGGGGGTGAGCACGCGGTCGAGTATGGGTTTGCCGTACTTGCTCTCGCCGATCTGGAAGAAGCACGCTTCGCGCGTGGCCTCGATGAAGTTGCCCGGCGCGTAAACCTGAAACAGGCGCATGGCCTCGCCCTTGACCTGCCCGCCCAGGATGAAAGAAGCGTTGAAATCCAGGCCCGCCGCCTTCAGGGCCGGGCCGTCTTGCTGGTACACGCGCCGCACCGCGCTGCCCAAGACCCGCGCCACATCAAACAGGCTGTTGGCGTTCCAAATGGTCAGCGGCTCGCCGCCATGGCGCTCGAGCTTTTCCACCTGCAGGATTTCGCGCACCGACTGGCTGATGGACAGGTTGCCGGCGGACAGCAGCACGATGAAGCGGTCACCGGCCTTCTCGTAGATCATCATCTTGCGGCAGGTGCTGATCTGGTCGACGCCCGCGTTGGTGCGGGAATCAGACAGGAACACGAGACCGGCGTTGAGCCGGATGCCGACGCAATAGGTCATGAAGTCTCCGTCTGCGCGGTGCGCATGTGATGCGCGAATTATGGGCGTCAGGCGCTGGTGGTTTGGGCCGTACGGGCTTGGGCAGGCAGCCGGCCTGCACGCTCGATCACCCCGCCGCCGAGACAGACCTCGCCGTCGTAGAGGACGGCCGACTGGCCGGGGGTGACGGCCCACTGGGCCTGCGGGAAGCGCAGGCGGATGGACGATGGGGCGGCCGTGGCCGTGGCCGTGGCTGTGGCCGTGGCAGTGGCAGTGGCTGTTGCAGAAGATGAGGTGCCAGATGCGTCTGCGTGCTCGAGTTCGCAAGCCGCGTCGGCCTGGCGGTAGCGGGTTTTGGCCGCGTACAGCCCTTGCGCGGTCCTTCTTCTTCGCATTGGGCAGGCCGATCTCGGCGGCAATACGGCGCACTTCAGTTTTGGGAAGTTCGCCCACGGGGAACATCGTGCGTGCGAGCTGCGCCTGGTTCAGGCGGTGCAGGAAATAGCTTTGGTCCTTGAGCGGGTCCAGGCCTTTGAGCAGTTGAAATTGGGCCGCCCCCCGGGGCTGCTCGCCTAGCGATCGAACACGGGCGTAGTGGCCGGTGGCGATCTTCTCAGCGCCCAGGCGCATGGCGTGGTCAAGAAAGGCCTTGAACTTGATCTCCGCGTTGCAGAGCACATCGGGGTTGGGGGTGCGGCCCGCCTGGTACTCGCGCAGGAACTCGGCAAAGACCCGGTCCTTGTAGTCGGCTGCGAAGTTGACGTGCTCGATGTCGATGCCGATCACATCGGCCACGGACGCGGCGTCCAGCCAGTCTTGTCGCGAGGAGCAGAACTCGCTGTCGTCGTCGTCTTCCCAGTTCTTCATGAACAGGCCGACCACTTCATGACCCTGCTGCTTGAGCAGCCAGGCCGAGACCGCCGAATCCACGCCACCGCTGAGCCCCACCACGACGCGATGGGGCCGGCCGCAGGCGCTGACAACGGACGACGGCATCGACATGCCCAGATTGTCCGCCAGGGCTCAGTTCACCGGGCCGGCCGCAGGCCCAGCTTGGGTGACCGAGGGGTGGGTGGTGACGGCCTGCAGTGGGTAGTTGCGGCCGGCCACCAGGTCTTCGATGCATTGCAGCACCAGCGGGCTGCGGTGGCGCGGGGCGCTTGCGCGCACCTCGTCCAGGGTCATCCACAGGGTGCGCACGATGCCCTCGTCCAGCCCACGGTCGGGCAGGGGTTCGCCCACCGTGCCCGCGTAGGCCAAGCGCAGGTAGGTGATGTCTTCACCGGTGGACTCGCGCTGAAAGCGTGACAGGTACACGCCCAAGAAGTGGGAAGGGCTGAACACCCGGGCGGTTTCTTCCAGGGCCTCGCGGACGACGGCCTGCTCGGGCGACTCGGCCGGGTCGAGGTGGCCGGCCGGGTTGTTCAGGCGCAGGCCCTCTGCCGTGTGCTCCTCGATCAGCAAAAAGCGCACTTGACCGTCCCCGTCCAGGCGCGAAATGAGGGCCGCCACGGTGACGCTGGGGCGCCAGCGCTCGGGCTTGTGCAACTCGGTTCTAGGCGGTTGGGGCAGGCCGGTCATGCAATTTGCTCGGATGTTGGAACCCTGTAGCACCTCGGGGTGATCGCTGTGCTGAAATGACTAAATTGGGTAGATTGTCTATGATCTAGGGTTTACCCCATATCTCCCACGCCTCGTTGAACAGCGAGGCGCCCATCGAGAAGACCCAGGAGGGCACCATGCTCATTGGAGTGCCGCACGAGACAGCGGCTGGCGAAACCCGTGTGGCGGCAACGCCGGAAACGGTCAAGAAGTTGAAGGCGCAGGGCCACACCGTTCGCGTGCAGGCCGGGGCCGGCTTGGCCGCGAGTTGCACCGACGAGGCCTATGTGGCCGCTGGCGCGGAAATCACCGACCGCAGCGGCGCCTTTGCCGCCGACCTGGTGCTCAAGGTGCGCAGCCCGCAGGCCGACGAACTCGGTCTGATGAAACCCGGCACCGCCCTGGTGGCCATGCTCGACCCGTTCAACCGCAGCGGCCTGGAGGCCCTGGCGGGCGCGGGCCTGACGGGCTTTGCGCTGGAAGCGGCACCCCGCACCACCCGAGCGCAGTCCATGGATGTGCTGAGTTCACAGGCCAACATTGCCGGCTACAAGGCGGTGATGATGGCGGCCAACCACTACCCGCGCTTGTTTCCGATGCTGATGACGGCCGCGGGCACCATCAAGGCCGCGCGCGTGGTGATCTTGGGTGTGGGCGTGGCGGGCTTGCAGGCCATCGCCACGGCCAAGCGCCTGGGTGCCGTGATCGAGGCCTCGGATGTGCGGCCTTCGGTGAAAGAGCAGATCGAATCTCTGGGCGGCAAGTACATCGAAGTGCCCTACGAGACCGCGGAAGAGGGCGTTGGGGGCTACGCCCGCCCCATGCCCCAGAGCTGGCTGGACCGCCAGAAGGTGGAAGTGGCCAAGCGCGTGGCGCTGGCCGATGTGGTGATCTCCACCGCCCTGATTCCCGGCCGCGCCGCACCGGTGCTGATCACCGAAGACATGGTGCGCAGCATGAAGGCCGGCAGCGTGATCGTGGACATGGCCGCGGGCAAGGGCGCGCAAGGTTTTGACGGCAACTGCCCCTTGACCGAAGCGGGCAAGACCGTGGTCAAGCATGGCGTGACCATCGTGGGCGAAACCAACATCCCGGCCACGGTGGCAGCCGACAGCTCGGCGCTGTATGCCCGCAACGTACTGGACTTCCTGAAGCTGGTGCTGGAGAAGGACGCCGCCCAGCTCAAGATCGACCTGGAAGACGACATCGTCAAGGCTTGCCTGGTCACGCGCGACGGCGCGGTGCTGCGCGCCTGAAGGAGACCCTCATGGAACTGATTTCACCCACGATCACCAACCTGATCATCTTCGTGCTGGCCATCTACGTGGGCTACCACGTGGTGTGGACGGTGACCCCTGCGCTGCACACGCCGCTGATGGCGGTGACCAACGCGGTGTCGGCCATCGTCATCGTGGGCGCCATGCTGGCGGCCGCGCTGACCGAAACCGGCCTGGGCAAAACCATGGGCGTGCTGGCGGTGGCGCTGGCGGCGGTCAATGTGTTCGGTGGCTTCCTGGTGACGCGCCGGATGCTGGAGATGTTCAAGAAGAAGACGCCCGCCAAGAAGGCGGAATGACCATTCGTTGTTGACAGGCGTCTTTTCGCA
>RGEP01000010.1 GCA_009918225.1 Betaproteobacteria bacterium
GCGCAGGCGCGGGTGCTGGTGACCTCGGCCTCGCGATGGGAAAGCCTGTGGTCGGCCATCGGCCCCACCGCAGGCCACCCACCTTCAGCGCCCGGGCTGCCACAGGTCGTGGTCTTGGTGGATGCGCAAGCAATGGGCAGCGCCAGCACAGCGCGACCGGTTTCCGATCCACCGACCCTCCTGCCATGGGCCGAGCTGGCAGCCGCGCCTGTGCGCGCACGGCCCCGTGTGATCGATGCTGACTTGGCCGCCATCCTGTACACCTCGGGCAGCACCGGTCTGCCCAAGGGGGTGATGCTGTCGCACCGCAATCTGGTGGTGGGTGCGCGCAGCGTCGTGGAGTACCTGGGCAACGGGCCGCAGGATGTCTTGCTGGCGGTCTTGCCCTTGAGCTTTGATGCGGGCTTCAGCCAGCTCACCACCGCCTTCACCGCAGGGGCCCAGGTGGTGCTGCTCAACCACCTGATGCCGCAGGATGTGCCGCGGACCATGGCCCGATATGGCGTGACGGGCTTGACCGCCGTGCCACCCCTGTATCACCAGTTGGCCCAGTTGGCCCAAGCTGCACCCGGCGCCGCCTCGGCCCCATCGGCAGGCTCGGCCGCTGCTCCAGGGGCCGGCCCATCCGCACGCCTGCTTCAAGCCGCCGCCCACCTGCGCTACTTCGCTTCGACCGGTGGTGCCATGCCTTCGGCCACCCTGGCTGCGCTGCGCCGCGCCTGGCCACAGGCCCGCCCCTTTCTGATGTACGGTTTGACCGAAGCCTTTCGCTCCACCTATTTGCCGCCAGAGGAAGTCGACCGCCGGCCCGGCTCGATCGGACGGGCCATTCCGCATGCCGAAGTGCTGGTGCTCGATGAGCAGGGCCGCGAGTGCGCGCCCGATGTGCCGGGCGAACTCGTGCCGCTCGGCTGCGCAGGTGCTGCCCGAGTGGGTGGTGTTCTCCGGTGACCGTGTGCGGCGTGACGCCGATGGCTTTCTGTACCACCTGGGCCGCTTCGACGAATTGATCAAAACCTCGGGCTACCGGGTCAGCCCCGCTGAAATCGAAGCGGCCTTGCTGGGGGTTGCCGAGGTCGACGAGTGCGTGGTGTTTGGCCAAGACGATGAGGCTTTGGGCCAGCGCATCGTGGCGGTGCTGGCGGGGGCCAATGTGCGCACAGGCGGTGGGCCGGCCGCTGAGGGGCTCAACGCTTCGGTTCTGCGCCAGTGCCGGCAGCAACTCCCAGCCTTCATGGTGCCGGCTCGGTTGGTGTGGCATGGGCCCTCGCTGCCCCGCAACCCCAACGGCAAGTTCGACCGCTCGGCCTTGAAGGCCCGCTATGCCCCCTGACCCCAGCGGTCGGCTCCGCCTTCGACCGGGTCGCCCCGTCGCGCCTGGCCCGGGGTGGCGATAGGCAGAAGGGGATTCAGCTCTGCGGGGTCCGCTCAGCCGACTCGATGAAGGCCCACAGGCTGCCCACCGTAGCAAAGGTGCGGCCGTCGACCTCATCATCGGCCACCCGAATGCCCAGGCGCTGTTCCAGTGCCGCGATCAGGTCGATCACCGCCATGGAATCCAACTCCGGCAGGGCGCCCAGCAGGGGGGTGTTGGCATCGAAGCTCAGGGCACGGCCTTGCAGGCCCAGGACTTCATCGAGGAGAAACAGCAACTCGCTCACGGCATCGAGATCTAGGGAAAACCCGTATTCTCCCTGATTTTGGCCGAGGCTTCAGCCGGGGGCGATCCGCGCGGAGCAAACCGGGCAATGGGCTTGGCGGGCCAAACGCACCTCGTCCCATTGCGCGGTGCGCAAGTCCAACATGCAAAGGCGGCCGGCCAAACTGCTGCCCGTGCCCGCCAGAAGCTTGAGCGCTTCGGCTGCTTGCAGGCTGCCGATGATGCCCACCAGCGGAGCGAACACGCCCATGGTGGCGCAGCGCACCTCTTCAAAGGTGGTGTCCGGTGGGAACACGCAGGCGTAGCAAGGGTTCTCGGGCAGCCGCGTGTCGTACACCGAAATCTGGCCATCCCAGCTCTTGCAGACATTCGATGCGCGCCAGCGGGTTCATCTGCAGCATCCGTTGCCGGGCCGATGCCACCTTGGGCTGTCCAACGCTGTCCTGGCCGTGTGCGATCTGGCGCTGCAGGTTGGTGACGTCCACGGTGTCGTGGTCCACCAGGGTGATGTGCCCCACGCCACCGCCTGCCAGGTACAGGGCCACCGGCGAGCCCAGGCCCCCGGCACCGATCACCAGGGCGCGCGAGGACAAAAGCCGTTCCTGCCCTTGGATGCCCACTTCGGGCAGCAGGATATGGCGCGAGTAGCGCAGCAGCTCGTCGTCGGTCATCGGTGAGCCGGCGCCCCGCGAAGGGATCAGGACTCGGGGGCCTGCGCCTTGCGCTCGGTCGCCCCTTTGCTGGCCATCACCGGCTTGCCCTTGAGTTGGTTGAGCGCCTGCTGCAAGGGGAAATCTTCGGCACTGCCGAACTCCGGCAGGGGCTTGATTTCATTGTTCTTGCTCATTTCTTCGAGCTTCTTGCGGGCCTCTTCGCGGGCCTTTTCACGCGCTTCATCCTTGGCTTCTTCGCCTTGGGTGAGGTGCTTGCTCAGGTCGGCCTCACGGGTGCGCAGCGCTGCAAAGACGTTGCCCTCGGCGGTTTCGTCGAGCCATACGTCGGGCACGATGCCCTTGGCTTGGATGCTGCGCCCGCTGGGGGTGTAGTAGCGCGCCGTGGTGATCTTCAAGGCGGTTTCGGCCGAGAGCTGGCGCACGGTTTGCACCGAGCCCTTGCCGAAGGTTTGCGCGCCCATGATGGTGGCGCGCTTGTGGTCTTGCAGAGCGCCGGCCACGATTTCACTGGCCGAAGCCGAGCCCTCGTTGACCAGCACCACCAGCGGCACCTTCTTCACGGCATCGGGCAGCCGGCGCAGCGGGTCGTTGCCGCCGCGGCGCAGGTAGTGCTCGGGCGTGGCCTTGAAGATGGCTTTGGAATCTTGCAGCTGGCCGTTGGTGGACACCACCACGACATCAGACGGCAAGAAGGCTGCGGACATGGCCACCGCGCCTTCGAGCAGGCCGCCCGGGTCGTTGCGCAGGTCCAGCACCAGGCCCTTGAGCTGGGGGTCTTGCTTGTACAGCTCATCAAGCTTGCGCACAAAGTCATCAACCGTGCGGTCTTGGAACTGGCTGACCCGCAACCAACCGTAGCCCGGCTCCACCATCTTGGCGCGCACGCTTTGCATGCGGATTTCTTCGCGAATGATGGTCACCGGGAAGCTGCGGCTCTCGGCCTTGCGGAAGATGGTCAGCACCACCTTGGTGGCGGGCTCGCCGCGCATGCGCTTGACGGCCTGGTCCATGCTCAGGCCCTTGACGGGCGTGTCGTCGATGCGGGTGATCAGGTCGCCACTCTTCAGGCCCGCCCTGAAGGCAGGCGAGCCCTCGATGGGGGAGACCACCTTGACCACGCCGTCTTCCATGCCGATCTCGATGCCCACGCCCACGAAGCGCCCGCTGGTGCCTTCGCGGAATTCCTTGAAGCTCTTCTTGTCGAAGTACTGGCTGTGTGGGTCGAGCCCGGAGACCATGCCCGAGATGGCATCGGTGATCAGTTTCTTTTCGTCAACCGCTTCAACGTAGTCGCTCTTGACGATGCCGAACACGGCCGCGAGTTGCTGCAGCTCTTCCAGGGGCAGCGGTGAAAACGCGCTGCGTGCATAGGCCGAGAATTGGAGTGTGGTCAACGCGCCGGCCAGCGCGCCGATGGCCACCAGGCCAGCAACCTTGAATTTGGAGCTCATGTTCAATCCGATCCCGCGTTGCCGCGATCTCCCAGCAATGCCCTGATTCTAGGGACTGGCGGCGTTTTGAGGCAGGGCCCGCGCTGAAGTTCCTGAGCGGGTTCAGCCCATACGTGGAAAGGTCACCACATGGTCCATCTGCAGCCGAATGCCGATCCATTCGCCCAAGTGGTGGTCATGGTGGCTGGGCACATGGGTCAGGACCTGCTCACCGGTGGCCAGACGCAAGGTATACAGGAACTCGGAGCCCCGAAAAGCCTTGCGCTCGATGCGGCCCTTCACGGGGCTGTCGTCATCGTGCAAGATGTCGTCGGCGCGAAGCAGCACATCACACTGCCCGTTGGGGTAGGCGCTGGGCAAGGGGCACTCATTGGGGTTGTCGATTTCACCCAGCGGCGTGTGCACGCAGGGCCCGTGTGCGCACATGATGATCTGGGCCGGGGCGAACACCGCATGCCCAATGAACTCGGCCACAAAACGGGTAGCGGGCCGGTGGTACAGCTCATAGGGGCTGTCCCACTGTTCCAGCGCACCTTGGTGCATGACCCCAATCACATCGCCCAGGGCAAAGGCTTCTTGCTGGTCATGGGTGACAAACAGGGCTGTTGTGCCGGTTTGCTTGAGGATGGTGCGCAGGTCATGGGCCAGGCGCTCGCGCAGGTCCACGTCCAGGCTGGAAAACGGCTCATCCAACAGCAACAGCTGCGGGCGCGGCGCGAGCGCGCGTGCCAGGGCGATCCGCTGCTGCTGGCCACCCGAAAGCTGCCCTCGCTCAGGCGCTCCAGGCCGGCAATCCCGCGCAAGAGGCTGGTCTTGCCGCAGCCTGAGGGGCCAATCAGCACCCCAATCTGGCCGGCGGCCAGGCCCAGAGACACCCCGTTGGCCGCGGCGCGGCTGGCGCCTGGGTAGCGCAGGGTGATCTGGTCGGCCTGAAGAAACATCCGCCTATGATACGGGCTTGCCCGCAAATGCAAACCATTCCCATTCAGTTGACCTGAGGCGCCACCGGGCACCTGGGTACCGTCCATGCGCCTGATCAGCCTCTTCACCGCGCTCCTGTGTGCCGCCCTGGGCCTGCCGGTCCTGGGCGTGCTGGGCGCCTGGTTGGCCGCTGATGCGCAGGCCTGGGCCACCCTGGTCCACCAGTGGGACACCGTCTTGCCGGCTTACGCGCTGAATTCAGCGGTACTGGTGACGGCCGTGGCCTTGGGCGTGACCCTGATGGGTGCGGGAGCTGCGGCTGCGGTCACCTTGTTTGAGTTTCCCGGGCGGTCGGTGTTTGAGTGGGCCCTCTTGCTGCCCTTGGCCATGCCGGCCTATGTGTTGGCCTATGCCTATACGGACGCTCTGCAGTTCAGCGGGCCGCTGCAGAGCGCGCTGCGCCTGGCTTTCGGGCTCGAAGGCGCCCTGTGGCCGGATGTGCGCAGCCTGGGTGCTGCTGTCGTGTTGTTCACCCTGGCCCTGTACCCCTATGTGTACCTGCTCACCCGAACCGCATTGGCCGAGCGCGGCGTGCAAATGATGGAGGCCGCACGCTTGCTTGGGGCGGGCTTTTGGCGCCGAGTGGCAGAAGTCGCCTTGCCGCTGGCACGGCCGGCCATCGTGGCCGGGGTGGCCCTGGCCCTTATGGAGACCCTGGCTGACTACGGGGTCAGCGCCTTCTTCGGCTTAGACACGCTGGCCACTGGCATCTACAAGGCGTGGCTGGCCATGAACGACCGCTGGGCGGCTGCTCAGCTGGCTTCCTTGCTGCTGGTGGTGGTGGCGCTGTTGCTGTGGATGGAGCGCCGGGCCCAGGCCCGCTTGCGCTTTGCCAGTACTCGGCAGGGACCAGCCAGTTCGCAGGACGCCAGGCCCTTGCACTTGCGTGGCGGCTTGGCGCTCTTGGCCCTGATCTTGTGTGGCGTTCCCGTCTTGTTGGGCTTTGTGGTTCCCGTGGCGTTGCTGCTGCGTTTGCTGTGGCAGGAATGGCAGTTCTCCGAATGGGGCCTGCCGGTGGCGGCCTTTGCGAACTGGGCCTGGGCCAGCTTCCGCTTGGCCCTGGTGGCCGCTGGCTTGGCCACCGGTTTGGCCTTGTTGTTGGCCTTCTTGCAGCGTTTCAATCAGCGTTCAGGTGCTGGGGGCTGGGACCGATTGGCCCATGCGGGTCTGGGCTTTGGGGCGCAGGTGATGGGCCTGGGCTATGCCGTGCCGGGCGGGGTGATCGCGGTGGGCATCCTCTTGCCCCTGGCCTGGCTGCAGGCCGTGGTGCCGCAGTGGGGGCTGCCAGCCCTGTTCACCGGAACGGTGGCGGGCCTGATGATGGCCTATCTGGTGCGTTTTTCGGCGGTGGCCCTGCAGGCGGTGGAGTCGGGCTACGCGCGGGTGCCGGTGGCGGTGGACGATACCGCCCGGCTGCTGGGCGCGCACCCCGGTCGGGTGCTGCGCGAATTGCACCTGCCTTTGCTGCGACGCAGCGCGCTGGCTGCGCTGCTGCTGGTGTTTGTGGATGTGATGAAGGAGCTGCCGGCCACGCTTGTGTTGCGGCCCTTCAACGCCGACACCCTGGCGGTGGTGGCCTTCAACCTGGCGCGTGACGAACGCTTGGGCGAAGCGGCCCTGCCCAGTTTGGCCATCGTGTTGGTGGGCTTGATCCCGGTGGTGCTCTTGTCTCGAGCGCTGCGTGCGGCTCCAGGGCCTTCGCCCAACACCCCTTAGTGCAGCCAGCGGCTGAGGCCGCTACTTCCGCTGCTGTTGATGCGCCTGTACCAGCGCCTGCGCAAGCGACTGCACGGCCTGGGCCTCGCGTGCCGGCTCGAAGCAGGTCGCCCGCCTCTGGGCTTGTTGCTGCAAAGCGGCGCGAAAGTCGGGATCGAGCTGAAAGCGAAGCAGGGCCTGCGCCAAACCGTCTGCATCGCCCACTTCGAAATAGCCGGCGTAGTCGGCGCCCAACATGCCCACATTGCCCGCCACGCGGCTGGCAATGACGGGGGTTCCGCTGCACAGGGCTTCCATGATGACGTGTGCGCCGCCTTCCACGCGGCTGGTGTGAACCAACACATGGGCCCGCTGGATGCGCCGCCGTGCCTGTTCATGCGTGCACCCGCCCAACCAGCGGTACAGCGGACAGGCCGCTTGGGTGGCCTGTGCCGCTGCGCCCAGCGCCGGGTCCAGGGCGGCCCCCAGGTGATCGATGCGGATACCGGGGCCCCTGGGCATCGTCTGCCCTGCGGCCCTGAGTTGCAAGCGCTCGGCCGCCCCAAACAGGGTGCGCGGGTCCTTCTCTTCGCGCAGATGCCCCACCATCACCGCCCGCAAAGGGCTGTGGCCAAGATCGGCCTTGCTGAGCTGGCGACGTGTGGTGGTCGATTGAAAAACGGTTTGCGCCTTGTGCCGCAGCGCTGCCGGCAGGTCCAGGCTGGCCTGGTCCTGCAGCACCACCAAGCGCTGGGCGGCCTGCAGGGACCCCATCACGGTTTGGGCGATGCCTGGTTCAGGGCTGGGCAGGTCCTTGTACAGGTCGGTGCCCGTGAGCACCACCGCCAGGCCGGGTGTGCCGTGGTGCCCGTGCCATGCCTGTATGGACGCAGCGGAGCGTCGGGCGTGCAAGGCGATCATGGCCTGCGCTTGAGCTGCCAGGGCCTGAAGCTGCGCCGCCTTGAGGCCGGCCGCGCTGGCCCCCACCGCCTGCATTCGGCCTTGCGGCCAGCCGTCCACCAACACCACCGTATGCTTGGCGCTGAGATGGCGGGCCCAGCGGCGGGCCGTTTGCCAGTTGCCGTTGTTGGCGTCGGCCCACGCAGGGGTGACGATCACCACCACGGTTCGGGCCTGTTTGGATGTCATGCAAGGGTTATATCGCGAGATGAGCGGCGTTCCCGATCAAGTTGACGCGCTGGCTGCAGCCCTGCAACACACGCGTGCACGAACCTTGGCCCTGATGGACGCGTGGTGCCAGGCCTTGCCTGATTTGCGGGTGCCCCAGCGGCCCACGCTGAACCTGCCCCTGTGGGAATGGGGGCATGTGGCTTGGTTTCAAACCTGGTGGGTCGGGCGTAACCGCCAGCGGGCCTTGGGCCTGCTGGCCGATCCGGACCATGAACGCGAACCGCCCGCGGTCTCGGGAGCCGATGATCTGTACAACTCCAGCACGGTCGAGCACGGCGCCCGCTGGTCCTTGCCCTTGCCGGGTGTGGCCGATGTACGGGCAGAGTTGGCCCGAGGCCTGGACGAAACCCTGAGCACCCTGGAGCAAGCTGGTCGGCAAGGCGATGACCTGTACTGGTGGCAACTGGTGCTGGTGCATGAGGACATGCACCAAGAGGCCGCGATGTACATGGCACAGGCCTTGGGCTTGCCGCTGCCGGCGCAACTGACCAGGCCCCTGGGCAAGCCTCGGGCTTTGGCAGCGGCTGACCACGGCGTGCGCCGCTCTAGCGTGGCCGCCCAGGCCCTGCTCATGGGGCGCACCGCCGAGCCTGGGCGCTTTTGCTTTGACAACGAATGTGCGCCGCACGAGTGCCACCTGTCAGCTTATGAGGTGGATCTGCGTGTGGTGAACTGGGCGGAGTACCTCGAGTTTGTGCAGGCTACAGGCCATCCGGCGCCGGCCGTGCTGAAGCGGGAAGGTGGGCACTGGTGGATCCGAGAATTCGGACAATGGCAGCTGGTGGACATGGCCGCGCCCGCGGCTTACGTGAGTGCATTCGATGCGCAGGCGTGGTGCCGCTGGGCCGGTCGCGATTTGCCTACCGAGGCCCAATGGGAATGCGCGGCTTTGAGCTTGCCCGGGTTTGAATGGGGTCGGGTGTGGGAATGGACGGCCAGTGCATTCGAGCCCTATCCTGGTTTCGCCCCACACCCCTACCGCGACTACTCAGTGCCGTGGTTTGGAACCCACCGGGTGTTGCGCGGGGCCAGCGAATTCACGTCCGAGCACATCAGAAGCCCGCGCTACCGCAACTTCTTTCTGCCCGATCGCGTGGACATTCCGGCAGGCTTTCGCAGCGTAGACCGTTCGAGCGCGGCTTGAGCAGCACCACTGGGTCAGCAGGCTGAAGCCCAGAAGACCGCGAATTGCCGGGCCTCATCGCTCCAGTGCTGAAGGCCCTGGAAGCCCGCGCGCTGCAGCAGCTCAGCAAAGCCCTGCACGGTCCACTTGCAGGAGTTCTCGGTGTGCAGCGTCTGCCCAGCCTCGAAGTGCCGCTCGCACCGCTGCCCTTGCTCATCATGCCAGGACACCTTCACAGCATGACGGGCTTGAAGGTGCATTTCAATGCGCTGCTGCTGGGTATCGTAGTGCGCACGGTGGCGCCAATCGGGCAGGCGAAAGTCGGCCTGCAGCAAGCGGTTGAGGTGCAACAGGAGGTTGAGGTTGAACGCGGCGGTCACCCCCAAAGCGTCGTCATAGGCCGCTTCCAAAACGGCGCTGTCCTTGACCAGGTCTACACCGATCAACAAACCGCTGCCGGCTTGTGTCCCGCAGGCCAAGCGAACGCTGCGCAGAAAAGCCAGGGCTGCGTCGGGCGTGAAGTTGCCGATGCTTGAGCCGGGATAAAACAACAGGCGCGGACCGGATGCCGCGGCTTCGATGGGCTCGGGCAATTGCAGACCACCCGAAAAGTCCACGCCCAGGCCCCACATTTCCAGCTTCGGATGCTGGCGCTGCAGGCATTCCAGCGCGCCCTGCAGGAACTGCACGGAAATGTCGATGGCCACATAACGTTGCGGCTCGAACCGGCTGAACAGGGCAGCCGCTTTGTTGCAGTTGCCCGCGCCCAAGTCCAAGAGGGTCGCGTTTTGGGGTACGGCGCGGGCCATGTCGGCCCCGTGCGTGGCGAAGATGGAGGCTTCGGTGCGGGTGGGGTAGTACTCGGGCAGTTCCGTAATGGCTTCAAAGAGCCGAGACCCCAATGCGTCGTAGAGAAACTTGGGTGAGCAGTGCGCCTGCGCCTGCAACAGGCCCTGGGTGAGCTCGCGTCGAAGGGCCTCCTGATCTTCGCGGTACACCTGCACGAATCGTGGGGAGCGCGGGGGCTGCTCGGCAGTTTGAAGCATGGGGATTGAATTTCGTCTCAAATACAGGGCTTGAACACCACTTGTTTCCAGGAGCAACCATGATCAGCTTGTCGCCTTCGCGCACCCTGCGCGCCCTGATGGCCGGTGCCGTTTTGCTGTGGGGCATTGTCAGTCATGCGCAAACGGTCTTTCGCGTCACAACGATTCCCGAAGAAGCGGCCACCGAGCAGGTCCGCAAGTTCACGCCCATTGCCAACTACCTGGAACAGAAGCTGGGCATGAAGGTCGAGTTCACGCCGGTCAACGATTACCCAGCTGCAGTGGAAGCCCTGGTCAACAAGAAGGTGGACCTGGTTTGGTTTGGCGGCTTCACCCACGTGCAAGCCAACCTGCGCAGCGGCGGCAAGATCGTGCCCCTGGCCCAGCGCGAGGAGGACACCCGGTTTCAGTCGGTGTTCATTGCCAAGACCAATTCCGGCATCAAGGCACTGGCCGACATGAAGGGCAAACAAGTGTCCTTCGGCTCGCAAAGCAGCACCTCGGGGCATTTGATGCCGCGCAGCTTCCTGCTGCAGGCTGGGCTCAATCCCGAGAAGGATTTCCGTCGTGTGGCCTACAGCGGCGCGCACGACGCCACCATTGCATCGGTGGTCAGCGGCAAGGTCGACGCCGCGGCCCTGGACATCACCGTTTGGAGAAAGTTTGTCTCTGAAAACAAGGTTGATACCAAGGAGGTGGATGTGTTCTACACCACCCCGGCCTATTTCAATTACAACTGGTCGGTGCATGCCGACATGCCTGTGGCTTTGCAAGACCGTGTGAAGAAGGCCTTGCTGGACCTGAACCCTGCTGATCCGGCGCAGGCTGAGATCCTCAAGCTCAACCGCGCGACGCGATATGTGCCCACCTCGCCTGAGAACTACAAGGGCCTGGAAGCCGCTGCGCGCAGCGCCGGCTTGCTCTGAGGCCGTCGCAGGTGAGTGAACGTCTTGAGGTGGGCGCTGCCAGCCCGCTGGGCACGCCCGTGCAGTCTGTGACAAGGGCTCGGGTTGGAAGCGCACCGCTTGCCGGCCTGGCGCTGGACTTGCAGCAGGTCAGCGCCCGCCATCCGGCGGCCTTGGTCAGCGCGCCACCCGCCCTGATGGCGGTGGACCTGCGCATTACCGCGGGGGAGCAGGTTGCGGTGATCGGCCCTTCCGGTGCCGGCAAGACCACCTTGTTGCAGGTGATGTCGCTGGCCTTGGGGCCCCTGTCCGGTGGCCTGCGGCTCAATGGTGTGGACCCCTGGACCTTGAGCCATCGACAACGTCAGCTGCTCAGGGGCCGCTTGTTCGTGGCGCCCCAGGTGCCGCCGCTGCCGCCACGACAGCGCGTGGTCACGTCGGTGTTGGCCGGGCAATTGCCCGCCTTGTCGCTGTGGGCCAGCTTGCGCTCCCTCTTCTACCCGCGTGACATCCCCGCAGCCTTTGAAGCCTTGGAGGCCTTTGACCTGGGCGATAAGCTCTTCGACCGGGTAGACCGCTTGTCCGGTGGCGAACGCCAGCGCGTGGGCCTGGCACGGGCCTTGGTGTCGCCCGCTGGCTTGTGGTTGATCGATGAGCCACTTTCTGCACTGGACCCGGCGCGCGCGCAGCAGGCCATCCGAACCTTGGTAGACCGCACACAAGCTGCGGGCATCACCTTGGTGGCCACCTTGCATCAGGTCGATGTGGCGCTGGCCAATTTCCCACGCGTCATCGGCATGCGGGAGGGCCGGGTGGTGTTTGATCTGCCTTCCCAAGACATCAGCCGTGACCGCCTGCAGCAGCTCTACAGCCAGTTCGAACACGAGCTGCGCGGTGAAGCGGCTTTGCCCCAGGCGCTGGATACCCAAGAGCCGGCCCCGCCGGTGGTCATGCACTGCCGATGAGTGCTGCGTCGCCCCGCGCCTGCAGAGCTGCGCCTGATCGCGATCCCGCCTGGCTCGGGCGGGTGGCCACCATGGTCACCGTGTTGGTGCTGCTGTGGCCCTTGGGTGTGGCCACCGAATTCCGGCCCTGGGTCCTGTTTGAGCCCGGCAACCTCAAGGTAACCGGCCAGTTCTTATCAAGCTTTTGGCCCTTGACCCATTCGTCAGAATTTCTGGAGATGGTGGCCCGTGAGACCTGGCGCACCGTGGCCATGGCCACGGCCGGTGTCAGCTTGGCCTTGTTGCTGGCGGTGCCCTTGAGTTTGGTCAGCACGCGTGTGTTGTCTGTCTCGGCATTGAGCGGTCGCATGGCAGCGCTGCCAGCGCTGGTGCGCACGCTGGCGCGTTGGGTGCTGATCGTGTTGCGCTCCATTCCCGAGTTGGTGTGGGCCCTGGTGTTCGTGCGCGTGGTGGGTTTGGGGCCCACCGCTGGTGTGCTGGCCATCGCGCTCACCTACGGCGGCATGTTGGGCAAGGTGTACGGCGAGATCCTGGAAAGCGGTGAGGCCCACGCCACCCAGACGCTCTTGCGCAACGGCAGTGGGCGGCTGCAGGCCTTTTTTTGGGGACTCTTGCCCACCAATGCAGGCGAGCTCACGTCGTACACCGTGTACCGCTGGGAATGCGCCATCCGTTCATCGGTGGTGCTGGGTTTTGTAGGTGCAGGCGGTTTGGGTCAGCAGCTGGACAACTCCATGAAGATGTTCAACGGGGGTGAAGTGGCCACCATGCTCCTGGTGTTTGTGGCCTTGGTGGCCCTGGCTGACCGAACCAGCGCCTGGTTGCGCAAGGTTCTGGCCTGAAGGTATTCGCCATGAACAGCCCCAGCCGAGACGCCGCCAACCAGCCTTATCGATTGCCGCCGCCCCTGTTCAGCGCCCGCTGCACGGCGTGTTGGTTCACCATGGGCCTCTTGATCTTGGTGGTGGCCAGTTTTTGGAGCCTGGACCTGCAATGGCGGCAGTTCCTGTCCTTGGACGCCCTGCGCAGCATGGGGCGCTTCGTGGCGGAGTTCTTTCCGCCCGACACGTCGCCGGCCTTCTTGCACAAGGTGGTGGTGGGCACCTGGGAAACCCTGGCCATGTCGGTGCTGGGAACGGCCCTGGCGGCCCTCTTGGGCTTGGCCTTGGCCATTCCGGCCAGCCGCCTATACGAGGACGACGCTGCACCCTTGCGCGCACTGACGCGGTGGCTCCTCAACGCGCTGCGGTCCATACCTGAGTTGGTGTGGGCCTCGCTGCTGCTGATTTCAGCGGGCTTGGGACCCTTTGCCGGTACCTTGGCCTTGGCCTTCCACACGGCAGGCGTGCTGGGCCGGCTCTTTGCCGAGGCCATTGAGAACGCACCGCCCGCACCGGGCGAAGCCTTGCGCCGGCATGGCGCGGGCCGCTGGATCGTCGTGGCCTATGCCACCTTGCCGCAAGTCTTGCCGCAGTTGATGAGCTACACCCTTTACCGCTGGGAGAACAACATCCGCGCGGCGGCTGTGTTGGGCGTGGTGGGGGCAGGCGGCCTGGGTCAGCTCTTGGCTTTCCACATGGGCCTGTTCCAGATGGGCAAGACGGCCACCATATTGGCGGCCATGTTGTTGATGGTGGCCATTGTGGATGGCCTGAGCCACGCCCTGCGGCGCTGGCTCACACGCTGAACCCCACCAAACGAATCGGCCGAATGCCCCTGCGCAGGGACATTCGGCCGATGTTCAGGCGCTGATCGGGTGATCAGAAGTTGTGGCGCACGCCCACTTCAAAACCTTGCGAGGTCTTGCCAGCGGCCAGGCCTGCCGCACCGCCGGGGATGGCCGTTGCAGCCAGTCCCTTGTTGCGGATGGTCGAGGTGTTGACATACAGCACCGTGCGGCGCGAGAAGTCATACACATAGCCTGCGCCGATCTGCTCAACGTCGTTGGCGCCGATGGCGGTGGTGCCCACCGTGCCAGCGTAATCAGCGGTCAGCCAAGACAGCTTGATCTGGCCACCCGGGGCGGCGATGTAGGCGCCCAAGAGGCGGTTGGTCTGCTTGGCGTTGCCGTACTTGAACTCACGGTTAGACGCCACGAAGCGGTTCTTGCCCATGGTGTAGGACGCGGTGACCACGGTGTCGTTGAAGTCGCCCAGGGTGGTGATGCTGTTGCTGGTTTGGTTTTGTGCCACGCTCACCCGCAGGTCGCCGAACTGGCGGCTCAGGCGGAAGCCCTTGACGTCGTTCTTGCCGTCAGCCACGGCGCCGTTGCCGCGGTAGCCCACGAACACGCCACCCTCGAGCCCCAGGCCGTTCTTGGGCAGCAGCCACTGCACCGCATCATTGGCGCGCACCGTGGTGTTGAACGAGGTGCCGAAAGCCGCGCGGATCGGGCCATTCGGCGTGGCCGATGCCAGGTTGTTCGAACCGGCCACACCCACGTGGCTGAAAGGATCATTGGCTACCCACAAGGTGTAGGTGGGCACATAGTCGCGGCCCATGATCACCTCGCCCCATTGGGCTGAGCCCAGGGACACCACCGCGCGGCGGTCGAAGATTTGGCCGGCCGTCGAAGAGGCTTGAGAACCGTTTTGGAATTGCAGGCCCATCTCCAGATGGAAGCCGGCGGTCATGCCGCCGCCGAGGTTTTCGGTGCCGCGGAAGAACAAGCGGCTGGTGTTGTTGGCGCCGCTGACCACCGAGCTCACGCTGGACAGGCCAGAGTTGTCAACGTAGCGCACAGCCGCGTCGGCAATGCCGCCGAGGGTGACGGAGGATGTTTGGGCGTGGGCCGTGGTGGCGCACAACAAGGCGGCGGCCAGGGCCAGGCGGGTGCTGGTGAAGTTCATGCTGTCGGTTCTCCTGTTGAATACGAAAGTTTAAAAAGGGGGCTGATGCCCGACTCAATCTGGGGTTATCTTGGCGCTGGCCACCACCTGGCGCCACTTGACCAATTCAGACTTCAGCAGCGCGGCAAACTCAGCTTGGGTGGCGGTCTCCACATCCGCGCCCTGGCCTTCGATCCGCTTGATCAGCTCTTCTTCAGCCAGGATGCGGTTGATGGTGGTGTGCAGACGGCTGACGATCTCCGGTGGCGTCTTGGCCGGGGCGAAGAAGCCGTACCACTGTTGAACCTCCACGCCTTCGATGCCCAATTCCTTGAGCGTCGGAACGTCGGGCAACTGCGCCGAGCGCTTGGGCCCGGCGATGGCCAAGGCGCGCAGGCGGCCGGTCTTCACATGTTGCATGGCCGAGAACAAGGACGGGAACATCACCTGCGTCTGGCCGCTCATGGTGTCTTGCATCGCTGGCGCGGATCCCTTGTAGGGCACGCCCAGCATCTTCACGCCTGCGCGCAAGCAGAACAGCTCCGCCGCGAAATGCGGGGCGGTACCGTTGCCGGCCGAGGCATAGGCATAGCGATCGGGCTTGGCTTTGAGCTGGGCCACCAACTCCTTGACCGAGGTGAAGCCGGCGCTCGGATGGGCCACCATCAGGGTCGGGGAGTAGCCCACGAGCGAAATCGGCTCGAAGTCGGCGATGGGGTCGTAGCGCAGCTTTTGCAGCGCCGGGTTCATCGAGTGGGTGGCGATGTAGCCCCACAGCAGCGTGTGGCCATCAGGCGCAGCGCGTGCCACGGCTTCTGTGGCCAAAGCGCCGTTAGCGCCCGCGCGGTTTTCCACCACGATGGTCTGGCCCAGGACGTTACCCAGGCGCTGTGAAATCAGGCGGGCCATGGTGTCATTGCCGCCGCCCGGGGAGGTGGGCACGATCACGGTGACCGTCTTGCTGGGCCAGGTGCTGGCCTGCGCATGGGCCGATGGGATCCACACGCTTGGCGCAGCCCATGCAGCCATACCGGCTGCAAGAAAACGGCGTCTTTGTGTCATGGGTACTCCTGGGAATGAGGGTTGATGTGCAAGGTGCCTTCGAAAATCTTGCGGGCCGTGCGAATGAGCGACGCGCGGGTGATGCGTGCCTGAGGGCCTTGGCCCTGCAGCCCCACTTCCACGTCAATGCGGCCTTGAGGATGCTGAACATGGATCACATGCTGGCCCGGCTCGGCAGGCCCGCCAGCAGCCACGGTGCCCGGCAGCGCGCGTGCAGCCGCCACCCCAATGGCGCCGGTCACGGCGTGCGCCGCGTGACAGCGCCAGGGGGTGAAGTAGCGCGACACGATCGACGAGGCCGCCACCGACGGGTCGATGAGCACGGGCTTGGGGACCACCGACCGGCTCACGTCGCCCAGGCCCATCAGGCGGCCTGCTTCAAGCCGCATGCGCTCCAGGCGCTCGAGCATCTCGCTGTGCGCGTCCAGGGCGGCAGGCGTGTCGTGCGCGCTGACCCCCAGGTCTTGGGCACGCACCATCATCAGGGGCATGGCAGCATCGATGCAGGTGACGTCGATGCCGTCAATGCGGTCGGTGCGGTGGCCGGTAGGGAACACCGATCCGGTGATGGCCCCCCATGCATCCAGAAACTCCAGATGGATCGGCGCGCCGCTGCCTTGCACGCCATCGATTTGGGCATCACCGTCGTATGTCAGGCGTCCGCCGGGGGTTTGCACCGTGACATCAATGCGTGATCGGGTGTTTTCGTTGAAGACCCTGATTAGGGTGGTGTCATTTTTTGGCATCACCAAGCCCTGCTCGATGGCAAAGGGCCCGACACCGGCCAACATATTGCCGCAGTTGGGTTTGGTGTCCACCGAGGGCTTGCTCACCCCTACCTGCGCAAACAGGTAGTCCACGTCCACGTCTGGGCGTGTGGACCTTGAGACGATGGCCACCTTGCTGGTCAGCGTGGTACCGCCACCCAGGCCGCTGATTTGGCCGGCGTCGCCCGAGCCGATGGCAGCCACCAAGAGGCGGTTGCGCTCGGCTTCGTCCAGGGGTAACCAGTCCTTGAGAAAGAACGGGCCGCGCGAGGTGCCAGCGCGCATGAGGGTGCACGGGATTTGAGACAACACGGCCGGCAATGTCTCCGATTCATATCGCAAGGTAAATTGCATATTTACAATTGATTGATGCGTAAAGAACATCAATCAAAACCGAGCTCGAGGTGGCAGAGTGCGCGCATGCCGATCAACTTCGATCTCAACGATCTGCTGGCTTTCCGAGCGGTGGCCGAGCTGGGCAGCTTTCGGCGCGCGGCCGAATCTGTGCACCTGTCTCAACCGGCCTTCAGTCGCCGCATCGACAAGTTGGAAGAGGCTTTGGGGGTCAAGCTTCTGGAGCGCACCACGCGGCGCGTGACGCTGACCGCCATCGGGCGCGACTTTGAGACCAAGACCCGAGAACTGCTCAACGATCTCGACGCCACTCTGTTGGCCCTACGGGGCGGTGCCGCCACGCGCATGAGCGAGGTTTCGGTGGCTTGCGTGCCCTCAGCGGTGAACTATTTCCTGACCCGCGTGATCAACCGCTTCCATGAGGCCAACCCGCGCGTGCGGGTGAAGATCCTGGACGCCAGCGCCAACGACGTGTTGACGGCCGTGAGCAACGGTGAAGCCGATTTCGGCATCAACTTCATGGGCGCACAGGACCCCGGCATTGAGTTCAAGGTGTTGATCGAGGAGCGGTTTGTGGCGGCGTGTCGGCGCGACCACCCCCTGGCTCGTCTGAAGCGGGTGACCTGGTCGCACCTGGGTGAGTATGAGTACGTGGCGGTCAGCCGCAGTTCAGGCAATCGCTTGCTGCTGGATCAAGCCCTCTTCAACGCGTCGGCGCGGGTCAACAGCGTGTTTGAGACCAAGCATGTGACCACCGCTTTGGCCCTGGTGGAAGCCGGCCTGGGGGTGGCAGCCGTGCCGGCGATGGCCATGCCAGCGCGCGACCATCCACTAATGGTGGGCATCCCGCTGTTCGAGCCCACGGTAACGCGCAGACTGGGCTTGATCAAGCGCCGGGGCCGAGAGCTCTCGCCGGCCGCTGAACTGCTTTATTCGCAGTGCATGAAGCTGAGGCACTCGGCCAGCGGTCGGGTGCGAGAGACTTGGTGCCTCCGACAGGAATCGAACCTGTATCTAGCGCTTAGGAGGCGCTCGTTCTATCCATTGAACTACGGTGGCACGCCTTGCAGTTTATGCGAGGTGCAGCACGCAGCTGTCACCGCTGGCGTCGCGCCACACCCGCACCCGCACCAGTTGCGGCAGCGGCCCGCGCAGGTGGCGAGCGATGTAGGCGCACAGGTTTTCCAGCGTCGCCGGGCCCAGGCCCTCGATCTCATCCAGAAACCGGTGGTCCAGCTGCTGGCGCAGTTGCGCGATTTCAGCGCGCACCAAACCCAGGTCCATCACCATGCCTCGCTCATCGGGCTGGCCACGCAGGGTGATGTCGGCCAGGTAGGTGTGGCCATGCACCCGGCGGCTGCTTTCGACTTCGCCCGTGGCTTCGGCGCGGCGCAGGGTGTGGGCCGCTTCGAAGTGGAAGCGCTGGCTGAGTTCGTAGGAGGCAGAAGTCACAGTCCGATTGTGCCTTGCCCCCCCTTGGGCTTCAGCGGATGGCCAAGACCTTGTGGGTTTGCACGCTCAGGCGCCAGCGGGGGTGTGCTTGGCAGTAGGCAATGGCCTGTTTCGTGTGCAGGGCCTGCAGCGGGCCGTCCATGGGCTGCAGCAGCCAGTACCCGAAGTCCGGCCTGGAGGGCCCGTTCTGCTCGGCCAGCGATTCAACCGAAGTGGGCATCAAGGTGGGCTGCGGGTACACCAGTTTGAGCTCATGTCCGCGGCGCTGAACCCAATCGGCACCGGCTTTGGGGCTGACGCACACCCAGTCGATGCCTTGCGGGCCCATGGGCACCGGCAGGGTGCCGTTCGTCTCTACGGCAATCTCAAATCCTTGCGCATGCAGAGCGTCGATCAGGGCTTGGTCGACCTGCAGCATTGGCTCACCCCCAGTGAGCACCACATAAGGCACGGCTCCCGGCGCATGGCCCTGTGGCCCAGCTGGCCACTGCGCAGCCACCTGAGCCGCCAGTTCCTGTGCGCTGTACTTGCCGCCCAAGGTGCCGTCGGTGCCCACGAAATCGGTGTCGCAGAAGCGGCACACCGCGCTGTGGCGGTCTTCCTCACGCCCGTTCCACAGGTTGCACCCGGCGAATCGGCAGAACACCGCGGGCCGGCCGGCTCGCAAGCCTTCGCCCTGCAGCGTGTAAAAAATTTCCTTGACCGAGTAGCTCATTTGCTCAGCAGCCGCATGGCACCTTCCAGGCCTTGCAGCGACAGCGGGAACATCCGCTGGTTCATGATCTGCTGAATGATGGAGATGCTTTGGCGGTATTGCCAGACGCCAGCGGGCTCGGGGTTGACCCAGGCGTACTTTGGGAAGGCGTGCGTGAGGCGCTGCAGCCACTCGGCCCCGGCTTCTTCGTTGTTGTATTCGACGCTGCCACCGGGCTGAAGAATCTCATAGGGACTCATCGTGGCGTCGCCCACAAAGATGAGCTTGTAGTCCTTGTTGTACTTGCGGATGATGTCCCAGGTCGGGAACTTCTCAGCGTAGCGCCGGCGGTTGTTCTTCCACACGAAGTCGTACACGCAGTTGTGGAAGTAATAGAACTCCAGGTGCTTGAACTCGGCCTTGGCCGCGCTGAAGAGCTCTTCCACGCGGTGAATGTGCTCGTCCATCGTGCCGCCCACATCCATGAGCAGCAGCACCTTCACCTTGTTGTGGCGTTCGGGCACCATCTTGATGTCCAGCAGGCCCGCATTGGCGGCGGTGGAGTGAATGGTGTCGTCCAGGTCGAGTTCGGTCTCGGCGCCCTCGCGCGCAAACCGGCGCAGCCGCCGCAGGGCCACCTTGATGTTGCGCGTGCCCAGCTCCAAGCTGTCGTCGTAGTCGGCGTAGGCGCGCTGGTCCCAGACCTTCACGGCGCTGCGGTTGCCGCCCTTGCCGCCGATACGCACCCCTTGCGGGTTGTAGCCGCCGTGCCCAAAGGGGCTGGTGCCACCGGTGCCAATCCATTTGTTGCCGCCTTCGTGGCGGCCCTTCTGTTCTTCAAGGCGCTTCTTGAGCGTCTCCATCAGTTCATCCCAGCCCATCTTCTCGATGGCGGCCTTCTGCTCTGGCGTGAGTTCACGCTCCAGTGTCTTTTTCAGCCATTCCAGCGGAATGTCTTGGGTGAAGTCCGTCACCATCTCCACGCCCTTGAAGTAGGCGCCGAAAGCCCGATCGAACTTGTCGAACTGGGTCTCGTCTTTGACCAGGGTGGTACGCGACAAATAGTAGAACTCGTCCACACTGGGGCCGATCACACCGGCCTTGAGCGCCTCGATCAGGGTCAAGTATTCGCGGATGCTCACCGGCAGCTTGGCTGCGCGCAGGGTGTAGAAAAAGTTGATGAGCATGCGCGGTCCTCGCGATGTCCGGCTGCCTGGGTGTGGTCCGTTAGGCCTCAGGCCTTGCGCCGTGAAGCAGCTTTGGCCGAAGCGCGGGCCATGGGCTTGGCGCGCTGGGCGCCCAGGTCGTGACGGCGCAACCAGTCAAAGAATTCGCCGTACCACAGCCGTGAGTTTCGGGGCTTGAGGATCCAGTGGTTCTCGTCAGGGAACCACACGAGCCGGGCATCCACACCGCGCGCCTTGAGGGTGTTGTAGTAGGCCAGACCCTGCGCATCGGGCACGCGGTAGTCGAGCTGTCCGTGAATCACCAGCGTGGGCGTCTTCATGTGCTGGGCAAAGGCGTGCGGGCTTTGGGCATGCACCCGCGCCATGTCGTCCCAGTACCAGGCGCCCAGTTCCTTGGCATGCCAGGTGTAGGCATCGTCGGCAAACATGGCGGTCCAGTCGAAGCAGCCCGCATGGCAGATGTAGGCTGCGTAGCGGCCGGGCTTCACGTGCCCATTCATCCACGCCACCATGTAGCCGCCATAGCTGCCGCCGGTGGCAAACACCCGTTTGCGGTCGGCCCACGGCTTCTTCAGCAGGGCATCGGTGGCGGCTTCTACGTCCTGCAACTCCAGCTCGCCCCAGCGGCCGCTGATGCTGTCCTTGAAGGCATAGCCGAAGCTGCTGGAGCCGTGATAGTTCACCGCGGCCACCACATAGCCTTGAGCCGCGAAGGTCTGCACATTCCAGCGGTAGTGGAAGGCGTCACCGAAAGCCGTGTGCGGCCCGCCGTGGATCACCTGCAGCAGTGGGTACTTCTTCTTGGGATTGAAGCCCGGCGGATAGGTCACCCACAGCTGCACGCGGTCACCTTGCGCTCCGGTGATCCACATCTCTTCGGTGTGCCCCATGGTGATGGGCTTGAGCACGGCATCGTTGAAGTCTTCAATGCGACGCGGGGCCTGCTGGCCCACGCTGGCGTGCACCTGGGCCGGATGGTCCACGCCATCGGCCACGGTCACCAACACATCGCCGCATACATCGAAACCCTGGACCCAGCCTCCATCGGCCACCACCTCAGCGGTGGCACTGGACAAGGTCCAGCGCCACAGGTGCTGTCGGCCTTCTTCCTCAGCGGTGAACAACACGCTTTGGCCATCATCGGCCCAACGCAAGGGCGCGTTGACCTCGTGGTCCCATTGGGCACTGAGCACACGCCAACCTGGCTTGCGTGACCACAGCGCCAACTGAGACGGCATGGTGTGCTTGCGGCCCTGGTGGCTGGCCAAGAAGGCAATCTGCTCACCATTGGGGCTGTAGCGAGGCGCACTGAAGTCCCACTGCGCGTCTTGAGCGATCACCGTGACCTTGCGCGTCTTGAGGTCCATTTCCGCCAGCGCGTAGCGGCCGTCCATGCGCTTTTGCGGTGCCGGGTCAAAAGCGAACACGATGCGCTTGCCATCGGGGGAAATGTCGAAGGCGTTGGCATCGGGTTCCGCACGGCTGAGCTCGTAGGGCGTGCCCTCAAACAAGTCCACCACCTTGGCCGAGCCCTCATCGGCGCCCAAGGTCAGCAGATGCAGGTGCGCCACGCGGTCCTGTGGAAGGTGGTGGTCCCAGTAGCGGTACTGGGCCTCCTCGGTCACATAGGCCGACTCCTTGCGGTCTTTCCAGTCCTTCAAACGCGCGGCTTGGGCCTTGGGGCCGCGGGTGTCCGGCCACACCCAAGACACAAAGGCCAGGCGCTTGGCGTCGGGAAACCACTTGAAGGCCTCC
>RGEP01000091.1 GCA_009918225.1 Betaproteobacteria bacterium
CAGCGCTGCCGCAGCGGCCCTTGATCGAGCGCGAAGCCATGGAGCGGCGCTTGGATGTGCAGGCGAGCAAGCTGCAGGCCGAACAGACCGCACGCCAACTGGGCCTGACCAAGACCACGCGCTTCATCAATGTGTTGGAAGTGGGTGGCCACCTCAACAGCAGCAACGAAGGGCACGGCCACGGCGGCTGGGAGGTGAGCCTGGAGCTGCCCCTGTTCGATTGGGGCACGGCACGGGTGGCACGCGCCGAAGCGGTTTACCGCCAGGCGCTCAGCCGCACCACCCAAACCGCGGTCAATGCGCGCTCCGAGGTGCGCGAGGCCTATGGCCATTGGCGCGCCACCCATGACATCGCGCGGCATCAACGCGACGAGGTGGTACCACTGAAGAAACGCATCTCAGAAGAAAACCTGCTGCGCTACAACGGCATGCTCATCGGCGTGTTTGAACTCTTGGCCGATGCCCGCGCACAGATCATGGGCGTGTCGCAATACCTGGACGCGCTGCGCGACTTCTGGGTGGCCGATGCCGATCTGGAGATGGCCCTGCTGGGGCCGGTGGCACTGGGCCAAAGCGCAGGGTCCACCGCAGGGGCCCGCACACCGGCTGCGCCTGCGGCGGCGGCGCCCCACGCGGGCCATTGAAGCCGGCCGCCCTGAACAGCAACGCCATACGACCCCACCAGACCCTCTCACGACAACCCACACGGAAGACCAAACCATGGTTTCTCGACGCCAGTTCTTTCAATCCGCCGGCATCGCCGCGGCAGCTTCGGCCTCGGCCGTGAGCACCGTGGCCCTGGCCGCCCTGCCCGAAGCGGTTCAACAAACCAAACCCGACACCATGCCGCCGCTGCTGCCGCCCAACGGGCGGCCCTACAACCCGGTGGTCACCCTCAACGGCTGGACCCTGCCCTGGCGCATGAACCAGGGCGTCAAGGAGTTCCACCTGGTGGCCGAGCCGGTGGTGCGCGAGATGTGCCCGGGCTTCAAGGCCCACCTGTGGGGCTACAACGGCCAAAGCCCGGGGCCCACCATCGAAGTGGTCGAGGGTGACCGCGTGCGCATCTTCGTCACCAACCGCCTGCCCGAGGTCACCAGCGTGCATTGGCATGGCCAGCGCCTGCCCAATGGCATGGATGGCGTGACCGGCCTGAACCAGCCGCCCATCCCACCGGGCAAGACCTACGTGTACGAATTCGTTGCACGGCGGCCTGGGACCTTCATGTACCACCCACACGCCGACGAAATGGTGCAGATGGCCATGGGCATGATGGGCTTTTGGGTCACCCACCCCAAGGGCAAGCACCCGCTGATCGACGAGGTCGATCGGGACTATTGCTTCTTGCTGAGCTCCTACGACATTGACCCGGGCAGCTACACGCCCAAGGTGATGACGATGCTGGACTTCAACCTGTGGGCCTGGAACAGCCGCATCTACCCGGGCATTGACCCCTTGGTGGCCGGGTTGGGTGATCGGGTGCGGCTGCGGGTGGGCAACCTGACGATGACCAATCACCCCATCCACATTCACGGCCACGAGTTTTTCGTGACCGGCACCGACGGCGGGCCCACACCGCGCGGCTCACGTTGGCCCGAAGTGACCGTGGACGTGGCGGTGGGACAAATGCGCCAGATGGAGTTCATCGCCGACGAACCCGGCGACTGGGCCTTCCACTGCCACAAGAGCCACCACACCATGAACGCCATGGGCCACAACGTGCCCACGATGATCGGCGTGGACCACCGGGACGTGGTCAAAGACATCACCCGGCTGATCCCGGACTACATGGTGATGGGCGAGCGCGGCATGCACGACATGACGGAAATGGAAATGCCCCTGCCCGACAACACCGCGGCCATGATGACCGGCCAGGGCCCTTTTGGTCCGGTGGGCATGGGCGGCATGTTCAGCATGATCAAGGTTCGCCAGGGGCTCAAGCGCGGCGACTACCGAGACCCGGGTTGGTACCCGCATCCGCCAGGCACCGTGGCCCGGGAGTTCACGGGGCCCACCCCCGAAGCAAGCCGCGCAAGCCCAGCGCGCCAGGCCGAGCCAAGCGGCCCGGCACCGCGCGCCACATCGGGCACCACATCGGGCACCACACCGAGCCCCACGCCGCGCTCCACGACACCGGCGGCCGACGTGGAAGTGAAGGTGCGCAAGCCCACCGGCGGCGGCCATGGCCACCATTGAGCCACCACACAACACCCCAACCGGAGCATCCCTGATGAACACCAAGACCCTCTCGCACACCCGCTTGGCTGCAAGTTGCTTGGCCCTGTGCCTGGCTGGTGCTGGCCTGAGCCTGCCCCGTGTGGCTTGGGCCAACGCAGCAGCTGCAGCGCCCGCAACGCCCGCAACGCCTTCGGCACCTGCATCAGCAACACCTTCGGCGCCTGCGCCGGCCGCCGGTGCGCCCGCGGCGGCCACCCCCCTGGCCCAGGCAGAGGTGCGCCGCGTGGAGCTGGCCACGGGCCGCCTGCAGCTGCGCCACGGCCCCATCCCCAAGCTGGACATGCCGCCCATGACCATGGTCTTTCGGGTGAAGTCGCCCGAGCTCTTGCAGGGCCTCAAGGAGGGAGACCAGATCTGGTTCGACGCGGAAAAGATCGATGGGCTCTATGTGGTCACGCACATCGAGAAGCGCCCCTGAGCGCGGCCGCAGCGCCCTGTTAACCTTTCGGCCATGAAGATGGCAATCGTGGGGGCCGGCTCAATCGGCGGCCTGATCGGAGCGCGGCTGGCCCATGCAGGCCAAGCCGAGGTCTGCGCCTTGGCGCGCGGGGCCACGCTGCACAGCCTGCAAACGCAGGGCTGGCGCCTGCGCTCGCCCGATGGCGACCTTCAGGCCCCGGCACGGGCCAGCGACCAGCCAGCTGCCTTGGGTGTGCAGGACGTGGTCGTGCTGGCTGTCAAAGCCCCAGCGCTGGCCGCGTTGGCGCCGCAACTGGGGCCCATGATGGGGCCGCACACCCTGGTGGTGCCAGCCATGAATGGCGTGCCGTGGTGGTTCTGCGACCGGGTGCCCGGATTCGAAGGCCGCACCTTGAGCAGCATCGACCCGCAAGGTCGCTTGTCTCAGGTCCTGCCAGCCTCGCAAACCATAGGCTGTGTGGTGCACGCCTCAGCCTCCACGCCAGAGCCGGGCCTGGTGCAACACCGCATGGGCCGCGGCCTCATCCTGGGTGAAGCCTGGGGCGGCCACAGCCCGCGGGTGCAGGCCCTGTGTGACGTGCTGGCTCATGCAGGCTTCGACACCACGCACAGCGACCATATCCGCCGCGATATTTGGTTCAAGCTCTGGGGCAACCTGACGATGAATCCGGTGAGCGCCCTGACCGGCGCCACCATGGACCAGGTGCTGGCCGACCCCTTGCTCTTGGCGTTCTGCTCACAAGCGATGCGTGAAGCATCGAGCATTGGCGCGCGGGTGGGGTGCCCCATTGAGCAAAGCCCCGAAGAGCGACACGCCATCACCGCCAAGCTGGGTGCGGTGAAAACCTCGATGCTGCAGGACGTAGAGGCCGGCCGCCCTATTGAACTGGACGCCATCGTCACCGCGGTGCATGAGATCGGCACCGCGCTGGGTGAACCCATGCCGGCCATCTCTGCGCTGTTGGGCCTGACGCGGGTCTTTGGCCAGCGCACAGGCCTGTACCCCGCCACTGCCACTGCGGCGTCGGCCGCTGCAGCGGTCAGCGCACCGCCCCGCAGCTGAGCGGCCTGCACCGCCATGTTCACGTCGCTGGCCGCCCATCCCTTTGCCTACCCAGCGCTGGAGGTTGTGCACCTGGTGGGGCTGGCCCTGGTGCTGGGCAACCTGGTGTTGATTGAATTGCGCGTGTTCGGCTTAGGGGCCAGCTTGCCCGCACCCGACTTGGCGCGCTTGAGCCTGATGCTGGTGGCACTGGGCTTTGGTCTGCTGGTACTCAGCGGCATCTTGATGTTCGCCACCCAGGCGCAGGAACTGCTGGCCAGCCGAACATTTGCGGTGAAGATGTCGATCATGTCGCTGGCGCTGTGCAACGCCGCCTGGTTTCATGCGCGCGGCAGCCTGCAGCGGCTGGACACCACGGCGCGGGTGCAGATGGTGGTGTCGACCCTGTTGTGGTTGACGGTCATCGCCGCAGGCCGCTGGATCGCCTACGAGTAAGGTCACATGTTGTTGAAGGAGCCCAGACCATGAACGCTTCGTACACAAACCCACGTCGCCTGCTGCTGCGCGCTGCCGCCGCGGGTGGCTGGTGTTCCATCACGGGGCTGGCACCGCTGGCTTGGGCGCACCACGGCTGGAGCAGCTTCGATCAAGAGCGGCCCTTGTACCTGCAGGGGCGGGCTTCGGAGGTGAAGTGGCGCAACCCGCATGCCGAGCTGGTGCTCGAACGCTCGGGCCTGGCCCTGCCCGCTGACCTGGCGCAGCGCGCCGTGCCGCCGCAGGTGGCGCCGGTAGACGGCCGCAGCCTGCTGGCACGCGCCACCCTGCCCCAACGCACCGACGCGCGTTGGATGGTGGAGCTGGCCCCCATCACCCGCATGGAGCAGTGGCAGGTGCCCGAAATCCGCAACGGCGCTGAACTGGCGGTGCTGGGCTTCACCTTTGCCGGCGAAAAAGGCGAGCCGATCCTGCGGGCGGAGTATCTGTTCTTGGGCGACAAGGTGTACGGGCTGCGCTCGCGCCCGGCCTGATCACCCGGCGTCAAAAACCCCAGCGCAGGGACAGCCTGAAGGCACGCGGCTCGGCGGGGTGCACATGCCGGTCGGCTACGGGTGCAGCTTCCCCGGGCAGGCGGGAGGTGTAGAAGTACTGGATGTCGTCGGCGCGCCGGTTGCCCAGGTTGAAGATGTCCAGGGTGGCTTCGGTGTTGCGGCCCCAACCGGGCAGGTGGCGCGAGACCCGCGCATTGAAGGTTGAGGACGGCTGGCTGCGCACGCTGTTGTCCTCCACCAAAGGGCCACTGCCCAGGTAGCGCCACTGCAGGCTGCCCGTCCAGTGGGCGATATCGCGCAGCGTGAGGGCCGCCGAAGCCACGCACCGCATCGTCACGGACCACTGCGGTCACCCGTCGTGCCACCGAATCGAACAGCCCCACGCGGGCACCGTCAGCCCGCCACTGCAGACCCCACTCGCTGCGGGCCAAGCGCTCCATCCAACCATGGCTGCTCGCATAGCTCAGGCTGCCGCCCCAAACCGTGCGCTGGTCTTGCTGGCGAAACTGGTCGCCCTGCTCCGGCCGCTCCAGCGCATAGGTGAAGTTGGAGTACAGGTCCATCGCATAGCGCACCGCATAGGCCTGAGCCCGCAGCACGCCCCCTTGGCCATCGGTGTAGGCCCATTGGCCCGAAATGCTGTGCCGCGCGGTATCGCCCCCAGCGGTGGGGTCCAAACTTCCAAAGCGCGAAAAGCCCGGCGTGTTGAGCAAGCGCTCGGGCACCTGGTCGGTCGCAGTCCACTTCGCCTGGTAGCCCATCAAGCTGACCTGCCAGGTGCTGTTGTCACCCAGGCCACTGAGGGTGAGCACCCCGTTGTGGCGCTTGAGGCCTTGCGGCACCACCCAGGGGCCGTCGTGGCCCATGGCCTCTACAGCCGCGACCAGGGTGAGCCCCGCACCCACCGCGGTCGACCCACCGGCCACGCTGCGCTGAAATCCACGCTGGCCCACGCCCACATCGAGAAACGGACGGTCGAAGCTGGTGCGATACGACACATCGGCCGAGCCCGCCAGGGAGAAGTCTCCGCCCTTGGCGTGGTAAGGCCCCTTGCGGTACTCGACGCGCTGCACCATCTCGGGAATCAAGAAGTTGAGGTCGGCATAGCCCTGGCCATGGGCATGCGTGGGCAGGTTGGCGGGAATGCCATTGACCGAGGTGGCGAAATCGGTGCCGTGGTCGAGGTTGAAGCCGCGCAGAAAAATCTGGTTGGCTTTGCCGTCTCCGCTGTGCTGCGTGACGATCACCCCGGGGATGAATTCCAGGATCTCGCCGGGCCGCAAGGCCGGACGGCTGCGCAGCAGGCCCGCCTCGATCACGCCCTCAGAGGCGGCGTCGCTGGTGCCCACCGCGTTGTCATAGTGGCGGCTGACCACCACCTGCTGGTGGTTGGCCCAAGCCAGATGCGGCCAGACAGCCAAGAAGCAGGCCCAGCATGCGGCGCGGGCAGCCGCATCGGCAACGGGTGTGTGCAACAGGTCGGGGTGCTGGGGCATGCAGGCGTGATTGTGGTGGAAGTGTGGGCATACAGGTGGTCATGCGCCGGCCACCTCAATGGGCTGTCCCCGCACAAGGGCTCGGGTGGCCCATGCCTTGGGGTCTTGCTCAGTTGCCTACACTGAGCTCCATGAATGACTTCTGGCCTTCTGCCGGCTGGCCCCTGTTGCGCAGCGATGAGCGCGGTTGGTTGCTGCCCACCGCCGACTGGATGCGCCGCTTCTTGGAGGGGCCAGAGCTGGCCCTGGTGCAGGAGTCTTGTGCAGCCGAACGCCGCTTGCACAAGGCCCTCATCGAAGACCCCTTCCTGCCCGTGGCCGAGCCCCGCCTGCAGACCCTGGCCGATGCGGATGCCGCTGACAACTACCGCGCGTACATCGCCTTTCGTGACGCACTGCAGGCCGCCGGCACGATTCAGGCGTGCTACCTGCAGCAGGTGCGCAGTGCAAGGGTGAGCTTGGCGCCGGTGTTCATGCAGGCCATGACGCAGGCCATCGTTCGGCATGTGTTGCGCCACACCGATGACGCCCTGCAAGCCCGGGCCGCCGAACTCTTGTTCCGCCCCCAACGGGTCACGGTGCTGGAGGGCGTGCCCCTGGCCGGAGACGCGCAGACCTTGGACCTGCTCAATGAAACCGGTGGCTTTGGTGAACTGGGACGGCTCTTGTCTCAGGCACAGGCGCCGATTCGGGCGGCCAAGATGAAGGTGCTGACTGCTGAGCTGGCCCCCGACTACTGGCGCGCCGCCTCAAGCGCCCGAGAGCATGAGTTTCTGCTGGACTTGCGCCATGAACTCCAACAGGACCTGGGCCATGGCCTGCAGTTCACCTTGGCGCGGGCCGAATCCGGCCTGGCCGCCTTGTCGCGCGTGCTGCAGGCCTGGCTGGAACACCTGATGGGGCTGCAGGTTCAGATCACGCCGCTTTCGCGCATCGACGACGAGCACTGGCGCTGGCATGTGGGCTTGGACGCCGACGCCACCGCCTTGCTCAATGACCTGTACGAGGGGCGCGACGTGGACGCCGATCGCCGCGCGCAGCTGATCAGCCTCTTCGCCTTGCGTTTTGTGCAGGCCGAACAGGCCTTGCCCGAAATGGCGGGCCGCCCGGTGTACCTGGGTCTGTGCCGGACGGCCGATGGCCAGATCCGGCTCAAGCCCCAGAACCTGCTGATCAACCTG
>RGEP01000092.1 GCA_009918225.1 Betaproteobacteria bacterium
CTTCGGCGTCACCCTGTACTACATGGCCACCAACCATGCCTGGATGCGCACCATCTTCGGTGTGACCCAGCCGGTGGACCTGTGGTTTGGTGTGCTGCCGATCTCAGCCGGTCTGTTCGGCGTGCCGGTGGGCTTTGCGGTGATCATCCTGGTGAGCCTGTTCACGCCGGCTCCCAAGGCTGAGATCCAAGAGCTCATCGAGCATGTCCGTTACCCGAGCATCAAGGGTGATATCAACACCCAGGCGACCTGATCGTCTGAACACTCCACCGCCGGCTCACTGGCCGACGGTGGTTTTTGCAAAGGGCCCCGATCCGTCGGGGCCCTTTTTTGTTCCATCCTGGAGATCAGTGTTTACCCTTGAAGAGGCCATGTCTGTCTGCCAACCAGGAGCAACCCATGGCAATGAACCCCAACGGAGCAGTCGGCGCCGCCGAACACGCCCCGATGACCAATGAGGAAAAGAAGGTCATCTTCGCCTCCTCGCTCGGTACCGTTTTCGAGTGGTACGACTTCTACCTGTATGGATCGCTGGCGGCCATCATCGCCAAACAGTTCTTCGCAGGCTTGGACCCCTCGGCCGCGTTCATCTTCGCGCTGCTGGCCTTCGCTGCAGGCTTCATCGTGCGTCCCTTTGGTGCCATCTTCTTCGGCCGCCTGGGCGACATGATCGGCCGCAAGTACACCTTCCTGGTGACCATCCTGTTGATGGGTATGTCCACCTTCATCGTGGGCATCCTGCCCAACTACGCCTCCATCGGTGTGGCCGCCCCGGTCATCCTGATCGTGCTGCGCCTGCTGCAGGGCTTGGCGCTGGGTGGTGAATACGGCGGTGCGGCCACCTATGTGGCCGAGCATGCGCCCCATGGCCGCCGCGGTGCCTACACGGCGTGGATTCAAACCACGGCCACGCTGGGCCTGTTCCTGTCGCTGATGGTGATTCTGGGCACCCGCACCGCCATCGGTGAAGCCGAGTTCGCCGAATGGGGTTGGCGCGTTCCCTTCATCGTGTCCATCGCGCTCTTGGGCATTTCGGTGTGGATTCGCCTGCAGATGAACGAGTCGCCGGCCTTCCAGAAGATGAAGGCCGAGGGCAAGACATCCAAGGCCCCGCTGGCCGAGTCCTTTGGCCAGTGGAAGAACCTCAAGATCGTGATCCTGGCCCTCGTGGGCCTGGTGGCTGGCCAGGCCGTGGTCTGGTACTCGGGCCAGTTCTACGCGCTGTTCTTCCTGGCCAACGTGCTCAAGGTCGATGGCCCTACGGCCAACATTCTGGTGGCCGTGTCGCTGATCATCGGCACGCCGTTCTTTGTGGTGTTCGGCACGCTGTCCGACAAGATTGGCCGAAAGCCCATCATCCTGGCCGGCATGGCCTTGGCCGTGCTCACCTACTTCCCGCTATTCGAAGCGCTGACCAATGCTGCCAACCCCAAGCTGGCCGCGGCCCAGAAGAGCGCCCAGGTTTCGGTGACAGCCGCAGCCGGTGATTGCTCCTTCCAGGGCAACCCGGTGGCCCGCGAGATCCCATCGCACCGCTGTCCGCCAACTGGTGGAAGATCGTGGCCATCCTGTCGATCCTGGTGATCTACGTGACCATGGTCTACGGCCCCATCGCCGCGATGTTGGTGGAAATGTTCCCCACCCGCATCCGCTACACCTCGATGTCCTTGCCGTACCACATCGGCAACGGCTGGTTTGGCGGCCTGATGCCCACCATTGCCTTCGCCATGGTGGCCCAGAACGGCGACATGTATTACGGCCTGTGGTATCCCATCATCATCGCCTCGGCTACCTTTGTGATCGGCTTGCTGTTCGTGAAGGAAACCAAGGACGTGGACATCTACGCCAACGATTGAGGAGCCTCACATGTTCAAAATCCTGTTGGGATTCCTGGTGTTCGCTGCCCTGGCCTTGTACATCCTGAGCCGAGGTGGAGACATCGACATGAGCGGTGAAAAGCACGGTGTGGAGTCGCACGAGCCTGCTGCTTCGGCGCCAGGCGGTGCCGCCCCTGCGGCCCCCTCAGCCGCATCAGCGCCTGCTCAACAGGCCAACCCGGCGCCCAAGTAGTCCTGGCTCAAGCCCAAGTAACGCCGTCGGCCCCACTTTGGGGGCGCACGGCGCTACCATGGGCCCTGAAGCTGTCAGCCCGCCAAGCGTTCGCGCTTCGCGGGCTTTTTTGTATTGAGGATGGTCGCCCATGCCCAGACCGGATACAGACCATAGCGGCCCAGCAGGGTCAAGCCACCGCGGTTTGGCGTCCTCTGCCTTGACCGCTGCCCTGCGCGAGCGGCTGTCGCGTTACCTGCCCTTTTCGCAGATGCGGCCCGAGCATGTTGACCGCTTTCTGTCCGCGTCCAGTGAGCTCTACTTTGAACCCGGCGAGGTCATCCTTCAGGCCGACGCGGGTGCGGTGGAACACCTGTACTTTCTGCGCCAGGGCTCGGTCACGGGGCACCGTGGACCGCAGAGCATCTACGACGCCAATATTGAATATGTGGCCGGTGACTTGTTTCCGGTTGCTGCTTTCATGGGGAGGCGACCGGTCTCGCTGACCATCACCGCCAACACCGACACCTTCTGTCTGCGGTTACCCCGAGAGGCCGCGCAGGCCTTGGCCGCTTGCAGTGCCCCTTTCTCAGCGGTCCTCAGCCGCCAAATGATGCGTTTTCTGGAAGCCTCCAGGCGGGCGCTGCAAATGGAAGAGGCCTCAGCCGCCCTGGCCAGCCAATCCCTGGAGCGCCCTTTGGGTGCGTTGATCCGGCGCCCGCCCATCACTTGCGCGGCAAGCGACTCCATTGAGCAAGCGCTGCGCCAGATGCACCAACAGCGGCGTGATTCGGTGCATGTCGTGGATGGTCGAGGGGTGCCGATGGGCATCCTCACGCGGTTTGATGTGCTGGGGCGCATCACCCTGCCGGGAGTGCCCTTGAGTCAGGCCATCGCCACTGTCATGAGCACACCGGTGATCAGCCTGAGCACCGAACACACCGCAGCCGATGCCGCGATCCTGATGTCGCGTATGGGTTTTCGCCATGTGCCGGTGACGCGCGATGGTGTGTTGGTCGGCGTGGTCACCGAGCGCGACTTGTTTGCCCTTCAGCAGATGTCGATCAAGCAGCTGCACACGGCCATTCGCACGGCCGACAGCCTCGAGGAATTCAAGGCCGCTGCAGCCGATATCCGGCAACTCACGGCCACCTTGCTGGCGCTGGGTGTTCAGGCTCAAGCCCTCACCGAGCTCATCAGCCAGCTCAACGACGTGCTCACTCAGCAACTGGTCAGCAGCACGGCCAAGGCGCACGGATTGGACCTGGGCAGGGCCTGTTGGTTGGCTTTCGGGTCTGAGGGGCGCCGAGAGCAGACGGTGGCCACGGATCAAGACAATGGGCTGATCTTCGAGAGCGAGCACCCCGAGCAAGACCGCCCGGCATGGCTTGCATTCGCGCGTGCGGTCAATGAAAGCCTGGATGCATGCGGCTACCCACTGTGCAAAGGGCAGGTGATGGCCAGCAATCCAGCCTGTTGCCTCACGCCCCAAGAGTGGCGCCAGCGCTTTGTCAAATGGATCGAGCAGGGATCTCCGCAAGACTTGCTCGCTGCCAGCATTTACTTCGATTTGCGCCCTTTGGCTGGGCATCTGGAACTGGCCGACGGTCTGCGAGAAGTCATCGCCGAACGTGCAAGGGCCAATCCCCGTTTTTGCAGACAGTTGGCCCAGGAGGTGTTGCGCGGCCCAACGGCTTTGGGGTGGTTGGGGGGTATTGAGGCGCAATCAATTGATGGTGTGCCCATGCTGGACCTCAAGCTGCACGGAACGGCCGTGTTCGTGGCCGTGGCGCGCCTGCGCAGCTTGGCAGCGGGGATCACCGAGGTCAACACCCGCCGGCGCTTGGAGGCCGTTGCACGGCTCAAGGGGGTGCCAGAGCACCATGCCCAGGCCTGGGTCAGCGGGTTTGAGTTCCTGCAGATGCTCAGGATCCGAACCCAGATCCGCGGACCCGACCCCGCCACGCCCCACGCTGGGCCCAACCACATCCGGCTGGACACGCTGAACGACATCGATGAGCGCATCCTCAAGGAAACCTTGCGCTTGGTGCGCCGGCTTCAGCAGGAAGTCGAGCTGGACTACATCAGGGCTTGACCATGTGGGCATCGCTGTCGAGTTGGTGGTCGGCACTTGTTCATCGTCCAGCGGTGGCGCCAGTGCCGCCTTCACGCCGCTGGTTGGTGGTGGATGTGGAGTCCAGCGGGCTGAATCCGCTGCGAGACCAGCTCTTGGCGATCGCAGCCGTGGGGGTGCACTTTGATGAGGAATTCAGGCACCCCTGCATCGAGCTGGGTGACGCTTTTGAGGTGTTGATCCGGCCTTCTGCGGGCGAAGGCCAAGCAGCCGACAAAGCCAATATCCTGATACACCGAATCGGTGTGGGCGCGCAGCGCAGCGCTCGTGAAGCGGGTGACGCCCTTCAGGCCTGGTCTGCGTTCGCAGGTGACGCGCCGCTGGTGGCCTATCACAGCGCATTCGATCAGGCCATGATGGACCGAGCGATGAAAGCGGCATTCGGTCGACCCCTGCCCAACCCTTGGCTGGATTTGGAGCCCGTGGCCGCCTTGGTGCACCAGGACCCTCGGTATCGCCCGCTGGACCATTGGCTTGATCGCCACCACATCGGCTGCCTGATCCGGCACCAGGCTGCCGCAGATGCGCTGGCCACCGCTGAACTCATGCTGGCCTTATGGCCAGCGGTTCGTTCACGGGTGAATGGGCAGTTTGCCAGTGTGGCCGATTGGGCGCAGTCGCACCGGTTCATGCCAGGCCGCCTAGGCTCGCGATAATGCAGTCATGAGCGGCTCCTACCTGTGGGTCAAGGCCCTGCACATCATCTTCGTGGCCAGTTGGTTCGCCGGCTTGTTCTACCTGCCGCGTCTGTTCGTCAACCTGGCCATGGTGGACCCGGCCAGCACAGCTGAGCGCGAGCGCCTGCTCTTGATGGCCCGAAAGCTGCTGCGTTTTTCAACCGTGTTGATGGTGCCGGCCCTGTTGGCGGGCCTTTGGCTGTGGCTCGTGGTGGGCATTGGACGCGGACCGGGCAGCGGTTGGATGCATGCCAAGCTGGCCCTGGTCTTGGCCGTGGGTGCTTACCACCATGTGTGCGCACGCCTGTTGAAGTCGTTCGTGCTCGGACAAAACACCCGCTCGCACACCTGGTACCGCTTCTTCAACGAAGCTTCGGTGCTCCTGTTCGCCGCCATCGTTGTGTTGGTGGTGGTCAAGCCCTTCTAAGGCCCGATCCGGCGCCGGGCTGGAGACTGTTGGCATGGGTGTACCCGGGTGATGAGCTCCCGCAGCCGCCGCAGCCTGCGCCCCTCGGGCGATTTCATCCGCGACGCACAGGGCCAGCGCAGCCTGTCGGTGCTGGTGGCCGGGTTCATGGTGCTGCTGGTGGCCTACGCCAGCCTGTATCCCTTCGAAGGTTGGCGTTGGCCCACCGGTGCGGACTGGGCCAATGCCTGGGCCTTGCCGTGGCCGCGTTGGCGTGACCGGGCCGACGAGTGGCTCAATCTGCTGGGCTATGTGCCGGTGGGCTTGGTGGTCACGGTGGCCTTGCTGCGCCGTGGGCTGAACCCCTTGTGGGCGCTGGCCTTGGGGGTGGCCCTGCCGGCCCTGCTGTCCTATTCCATGGAGCTGCTGCAGACGCTCTTGCCTCGGCGTGTGCCCTCGCTGAAGGATTGGGTGGGCAACACCGTGGGAGCGGCGCTTGGGGCCGCCTGTGCCTGGGCCTTGCAGGCCTCGGGTTGGTTGCGCCGCCTGCGCTTGGCCCGCGACCGTTGGTTTGCCGGTGAAAGCGCCGGCGCCCTGGTGCTGCTGCTGTTGTGGCCTGCAGCCTTGTTGGCGCCCGCCACCTTGCCTTTTGGCCTGGGGCAGTGCTGGGACGAGATCGAGACCGGCTTTCTGTGGTTCTTGGGTCAACTGCCTCTTAGCGCCTGGGGCTTGGACTTGAGCCTGGAGCCGGCTGCACTGGCCACCCTGTCGACCGAGCGTGCGGCGCCCTCTACCCCTGCGCAGATTCTGGCCATCGCCCTGGGGGGCCTGTCTCCAGTGGCCCTGTGCTGCGCAGCCTTGTCTCCTGGATTGCAGCGCTTGGTCCCCATGACGGCCATGGCCGCCTTGGCACTGGTGGCCATGAGCCTTTCTACCGCGCTGAACTTTGGCCCGGTTCATGCCTTGTCATGGCTGACGGCCGGCGCCCTCGTGGCTTGCCTCTTGTGCATCCCCTTGGCTTTGCCCTTTGTTTGGTTGCCCCGGCGGTGGTGTGCCGCGCTGGCCCTGCTGGTCTTGGCCGTGGGGGTGGTGCTGGGCGCGCAGATGCCCATGGGTGCGTACCATGCGCAGAACCTGCAGGCCTGGGAGCAGGGCCGCTTCATTCGCTTTCACGGCTTGGCCTTGTGGGTGGCCTGGCTATGGCCCTACCTGGCCATGGCTTGGCTCATGCGGCGCTTGGCCAGGCCCGACCGGGCCAGCCCGTGAACGGCTGGGCCCAGCAGCCTGCCTACAATTTGCCCATGAGCTACTACAAGCACCACGTGTTTTTTTGCCTGAATCAGCGCGACCAGGGCCAGGACTGCTGCGCCCAGCATGGTGCCCAGGAGGCCTTTGACCACTGCAAGTCTCGGGTTGAACGCCCACACCGAGCGGCGGCTTTTGGTAGGCCCCAGCGGCCCGCTTGAGGTGGCCTTGGATGCGCCCGCCGATCCCGCACACGCGCTGGGACTGGCCCTGGTGTGTCATCCCCATCCTTTGCACGGCGGAACCCTGGACAACAAAGTGGTGCAGACCCTGGCACGTGCCTTTGTGCAATTGGGCTGGCGTACCCTGCGCTTGAACTATCGGGGGGTGGGACAGTCGGCCGGGGTCTGGGATGAAGGCCGTGGCGAGACGGATGACGCACAACATGCGCTCTTGAGCCTGGCCCAAGCGCATGAACCGCTGTTGTTGGCCGGTTTTTCCTTTGGCGGCTTCGTCGCGGCCCAGTTGGCGCAGCGCCTGGCCGACAGCGGCCGCGCCGCACGACGGCTCGTGTTGGTGGGGCCTGCCACTGCGAACTTTGCGGTGCCCCCGGTGGCGGCGGACACCGTGGTCGTGCATGGCGAAGCCGACGAGGTCGTGCCCTTGCAAGCGACCCTGGACTGGGCCCGGCCACAGGCCCTGCCCGTCACCGTGCTGCCCGGGGTGGGCCACTTTTTTCACGGACAACTGCCTTTGCTGAAGTCGGTCGTCCTGCGGGCCTTGGATCCCGCGCATGCCGTCAATGCCAGCTGAACACTTTTCCCCAAACCA
>RGEP01000093.1 GCA_009918225.1 Betaproteobacteria bacterium
ATGGAATGCGGGCTTCATTGCCTCGCCTTTCCCGTTTCGAGCGCCATCGATGTAGTGTTGCAGCGTCTGTGTGATGGCATTGACTTCTTCAACATATGTAGGCTGGGACATGGTCATTCCTTTGCTGTGGGAAGGCGATACTGATTTGTGGTGAGACAAGTCACGTTTACTGCTGGGCTTTGGTCAACGCCTGCGACAAGGCCGCTTGCTTCGAAGATCAAGCCCTTCCTCCTTGAGCCGGCGGTAAATCCGCATGTGGTTGACACGCCAGCCTTCTCGGCGAATCAGCGCGAAGACGCGCCAAAACCCAAACCGCACCCGGGTCGCCGCGATCTCATGCATACGCTGGGCTTGTCGTGCGCCAGCATGGCTCTGTTGTCTGCGACCCGGTAATGAGTGTTCATGTGCGTTCGATCATCAATCAGGCGCGATGAAGCCTCCATGATTCGCAGAAGCGGCGTCGAACTGCAGCCGGGCCGGGTGATCGAATTGAACACCCGGGTCCAGAGTTGCAGCCGTCATGGCTGCGCTGGCGGGTGTCAAGTCGATGGACACGCAGCCCCATCCACATGAACTTCACGGGCTACTTCTCCATCGCGCCGTATACCAGCGCAGCCAGTTGCTCCCGGTGGATCTTGCGGATCTCGCCTGGGGCGGCCGACATCATGACCACCACCAGCCTTTCTTTCGGATCGGCCCAAAAGATGGTGCCGTTAGCGCCGTTCCAGAAGAAGTCTCCCGGGTTGCCGTTGACGGCAGCCACGCCCTTCTCCTTGCGCACGGCCACACCCAAACCAAATCCATAACCCATGCGACCAGGCTCCGTGACGGCTACATTGTTTTGAATATGGCTGCCCAGGTGGTCGGACGTCATCTGCGACACGGTTTGAGGGCTGAGCAGCCGCTGCCCATTGAGCACGCCGCCATTGAGCAGCATCTGACCGAAGCGGATGTAGTCGGGCGCAGTCGAGAACGCACACCCTCCGCCGCAGTCGAACTTGATCTTGGCGGTCAGCATGGCGATGGACTGCGGTTTGCCGGTCAGCGGATCGGTCGGCAGCGCCTGTGCAACCCGTGCGCGGTCGGCTGGAGGCACATGAAAGGTGGTGTCCTTCATCCCCAGCCGACTCCAGATTCGTTCGCGCATGAAACCGTCCAGAGTCTTGCCGCTCTCCCGTTCCACCACCATGCCGAGGGCATCGATTCCAAAACCATAGTCCCAAACAGTGCCAGGCTCGTGTAGGAACGGCGTGGCGGCCATTTGGGCCATGAATTCGGAGCCCGTGTATCGGGTGGCTGCACCGGAGGATGAGGGAGGGAAGAGCTTGTGGATGGGTGTGTTTCCGCGCGCACCGTAGGTCAACCCGGTGGTGTGCCGCATCAGGTCTTGGACCGTAAGGGGACGCTTGAGTGGCTCGGTGGTGACATGACTTTGGCCGTCCACGACGCCAAGCTTGGCATCCTTGAACTCGGGGAACCACTTGCTGACGGGTGCGCTCAGCGGTAGCCGAGCTTCTTCGGTCAAGGTGAGCGCCGCCGCCACCGTCATCACCTTGGTCATTGAAGCGATGCTGAAGATCGCATCCTCCCGCATGGGAACCCCGTTGGCCTTGTCCAGATGCCCGTAGGCCTTGTGGACGACCAGCTTGCCATTGCGTGCGATGTACAGCACGGCTCCCGGCGTTCGATTGGCCTCGATCTCGGACTTGAAGAAGGCGTCGATTCGCGCGAGACCGGTGGCGCTGAAGCCTTCCTTGAGCGGGTCAGCACGCGCGAGGTCGGCAGCCTCAACTGGAACCGGTGTGCCTAGCGTCACCAGGGCAATTCCCAGGCACCCGACAAAGCCGTGTGCAGTCCGAAGCAATCGGACGAAGTTGTGAGGCTTCTTCATCGCGGAGACTCCTGTCGAATGGATGGCCTTGCCTACAGAGTGCGCGGATGGCGCAACCCTGCTCAGCTTTTCAACTCTAGGAGACCGAGACCACAATGCCAGCAGGGAAATCCCTGCTCTTGCTGAGCCAGCGGCTGGGCTGAGCGGCCACCGTTCGCTGCCGGCTTGCAAGACGAGCGGGTGGCTCGTGTGATCCGGTTACCTGATGAGCGAAGCCATCGCGCTCTCGCGAGACGCCGCCTGCACGATGAGTCCTTTGGTGCGCATGTGAGCCTGCGCTACAGGGGCGGACAACGCCGATAGGAACTGTGCGGCCGACGAACGACAGGCAGCGTAATCCCCCGCTGGTCTTTACCCGCAATCAACAAGAATCAAGCTGTCTGCTTCGCTTTGACCGAGGAAGAGCCGTCAATGGAAAGGTACTGGAAGCCCGCGTTCATGCTCGCCTGGTTCGGGGTGTGCCTGTACATATTGCTCAGCGCTGCCTTGGGCACCTTCTTCGATCCCAAGACCGCCTCTGCTGGCCTGAACTTTGCGTTTGATTCAGACTCCGGACGAATCGTTATCAAGGATCTTCAGCCCGAGGGGGCCGCGCAACGATCTGGGCTGCAGGTGGGTGACCTGTTGAATGCCGAATCGACGCAGGCACTTGTTGTGGCCCTTAAGCAGCCCCCCAAGCGCGTTCCACTCGTTGTTGACCGCTCGGGTAGCCCGGTTTCCCTTGTGCTGGTCCTGGATGAAATTGACAAGGACAGGGTCGATTACGTCTTCGGTATCTATGGCTTGGTGCTGATGGCGCCCTTGTGCCTGCTGGCCGCAGCCCTACTGGGTATGGCGCGTACCGGCGGTTCATCGTTCAAATGGCTGGCTGTGATGCTTTTGGCATGGGCACCAGGATGGGCAGGTATTGCGCCCAATCTTTACTGGTACGCCCTGGCATTGGCGTTGAACGCAGTAAGCCTTGCGATCGCCCCGTTGGCCATGTTCAGGTTTTGGTTGAACTTTTGTGACGAGCAGGGGGTCTTGGTTGGGAAGGCGTGGACACGAGCCTATCGAGTGCTTCAATTGGTGGGGCTGTGTTTGATCGTTTCAACTTTCTTAGACGCAGCATGGCTGTTGACCATGTCTAGCCAAAACCTAGCGGAACCAGTGCTCGCGCTCAACATGCATTTGTTCGGCGAAGAGCGGTCCTACGTCCTATGGGTTCTGTCCGGCGTCTTGCTGTTTGGTGCCTGCACCACCTTGCCCGTGGTGGTCATGCGCCGCAGCCGAGGCGAAGCATCCAACGCTGCCTTCTGGATTTCGGCGGCACTGCTGGGCTTCTTCATTGCGCCAGCTGGTTACTTTGTCAGCAGGGCCGTGGCCGCAGTACTCGGAGTCGACGAAGCCACGTGGGGTTCGTTCAACGAGATCTGGACCTACACCACCATGCCGGTTGCGGTGTTGAGCATCTTCGCGTTTATCCGCCTGGCCTTGAAGCGCAAGATGATGAGCTTCGGTTTTGCCGTCAACCTCACCAGCGTCTACTTGGTGACGGGTGGCATCTTGGTTGGCATGTTTTGGCTGCTGAAGAAGAACATTGAGACGCTGGGGTTCGTAAACGAAGAAACCCAAAGTGCGCTGCTGAGCGCCACGATCGCGGGGCTGGCTTTTGTAGCCAAACAACTCAAGGGTTCCGCAGAGAGAGCACTGAAGCGACTGATATTCGTGGACTTCAACCGCCGCGAGGCGCGCCTGGAAGATTTCAAATCGCAGATGAGTCACCACAAGACCCTGTCTGCGCTGGACCAAGGTGCGCTGTCGGCACTGACGGCGTTTTGCCATGGGGCGCAAGCGGAGGTGTTCTTTTGGGACGGCAAACAGTACGTTGGCGCTTCTGGTAGCCGCACTATCTCGCCCGACCATGAACTGCCGCTGAAGTTGAGAGCGACGCGCGCCGCGTTCATCCCCGACACGCCTCTAGAGGGCCTCCAAACGGGCGTACGACTGGCCGCCCCCGCGTTCCACCGCTTCGAGATGGTGTTCTTTGTGCTGGTTGAAGAGTCTGAACACCTGCCCGTTTTCAGGCCCGATGAGATCCGTCAAATTGAAAAACTGGTGGCACGATGGGCAGTGGAGCGGTCTTTGTTGGAGCTCGACGGATTGAAAGCACAAGTGGTGGCCCAAACCGAATGATCCAGAATTCATTCATGTCCGATACACAGCTTCAACCCCCGCCCTGCTGAAGAGGCCCGGGCCATCGGCTACTGGGAACTGCAAGCGCGGGTTCTGGGTGAAGTCCGATGAGACTCTGCTTTCGATTCCTTGGTCATGAAGCCATACAGCGATGAGTCATCAGCATCAGCATTCGCACAAGCCCAAGAACACCATCTGCCTCTGGTTCAACGGCCAGGCTGAGGAAGCTGCGCGCTTCTATGCCGCGACGTTTCCCGACACGCGGGTGCTGAATGTTCACCACGCCCCGGCTGACTACCCTGCGGGCCGTCGTGGCGACGTGCTCACCGTGGACTTTGAAGTGATGGGCATTCGATGCATCGGCCTGAATGCGGGTCCGATCTTTCCTCAGACCGAAGCGTTTTCATTCCAAGTGGCCACTGATGACCAGGCTGAAACCGACCGCTATTGGAATGCCATTGTTGGGAATGGGGGCCAGGAAAGTGCCTGCGGCTGGTGCAAGGACCGATGGGGCGTGAACTGGCAGATCACCCCGAGAGCGCTGACGCGAGCACTGGACAAAGGGAGCGCGTGGCGGCGAGCTACCTGCCTCAGGTATTCGGTGCACTGCGCTACCTTGCTCAGCTTCCTGGGGTGGACGAGTCTCACATCGCGATATCCGGAGCAGTTACGGCGGGACGCTGACCCTGCTAAGCGCGACGCGCTGGGCACGTGAGAACCACGCGCACTCCTCTTTCCCGGCATTCGCCGCGCACATTCCGTTCTATCCGCCCTGTTTCCTCATCGAGCGCTTCGTTCGGTCGGGACGATCCATTCCGCAGATTCCGTCCGATGCCTGCAGCCGCTACACCGGCGCTCCCATCAAGACTGAAGGCGAAGCCTCGCTTTGACCGACCGGCAAGCCTGCCTTGTCAGATTCGCAATTGCCATTGACGTCAAGCGGCACAGACACTGAATCGTCCATCAACGCGGAGCGCCCACAAAGGGCGACGGAGGAGATCCACATGTCACAACGAGCGGGCCTGTTGGCCCTGGCTCTGGCCGCTGCTTTGCTCGGGCCACTGGCTGCGCAGGCCCAGGAGCGGACGATCAAGATCCACGGCTTTGGCGCCCAAAGCGGTGTTGTGCGCATCTTTGGTCTGAACGCGGAGGCCGCCATGCGCGCGGCAGCCGACGAAATCAATCGCAATGGCGGCGTGACCCTGGGCGATGGGGCCAAAGCCAAGCTGGTGATCGATTACCTCGATGACCGCTGCAACGCGGAAGAGGGCCTCAACGTGGTGCGGCGCATCGCTTCGCAGTCCGATTCCATCGTGGCCGTGGGCCCGAGCTGCAGCAACGTGGCCGAGCCGGTGTTCGGCATCCTGCAGAAGCGAGCCGGCGATGCATCGGACTCGGGTCTGCAGTTCCCGATCTTCACCGATGGGGCAGCCAAGGGCGGGCTGGCATCGATCTCGGAGTGGGCTTTCCGCAACGTGCCCAGCGAGGCCGCGATGTACCGGTCGCTCTTCGACTGGTTGACGGCCACCCGCACCGATGTCAAGACCGTCTGGGGCGGTGTGGAGAAGGACTTTGCCCACAGCAACGCCACCTTCAATGTCATCAAGGACCTGGCCGGCAAGAGTGGGCTGCAGGTACTGGGGCAAAGCGAATGGCTGCTGGCGGACACCAGCTTTGCCACGCAGGTGCGGGAAATGCGTCGCGCCAATGCGGATGTGGTCGTCATCTCCGCGCATCCCTTCACCACCTGCGGCGTGCTCAAGGAAATGCAGCGTCAGGGTGTGAAGCCCAAGATGCTGGTTGGGCTCACCAGTTCCTCCAGCATGGAAACCTTGCAGGGTTGTGGGCAGGCCGCCGAAGGCATGGTCATCCCCACCAGCTTTGCGCCCGTCACGCCCGAGGCGCGTGTGGCCGCTGCCGCCATGCTCAAGGTCAATGCCCACATGGACCTGCACAACGCGGCAGCCTGGGAGAACGTCCACACGCTCAAGGAGGTGATCGAGAAGCAGAAGATCATGGGCCGCCCCGACACGCTGGTGGCCGATCGCCAGAAGATGCGCGAGGGCCTGGCAGGCCTGAAGCAGACCAGGGGCCTGCTCGGGCCGGTGGTGCGCGGGCCCGATCGTGAGGCCGTCAAGCCCTTCCTGTTCGTGCAGGTCAAGGCCTCGCAGTGGGCCGTGGTGCACCAGCCCTGAACCCCTCGGGAGACCCTTCATGTACAAGCTCCTGAGCGCCAAGCCGAGCCCTTATGCGCGCAAGGTGCGCATTCAGCTGCTGGAGAAGGGCATTCCCTTCGAACTCCTGACCGAGGTGCCTTGGAATTCCGACACCCAGACGCCCCGCTGGAACCCCCTGGAAAAGCTGCCGGTGCTGATCTGCCCGGACGGCCACAGCGTGTTCGAGTCCCGGTATGTCAATGAGTGGATCGAGATGCGGCATCCCGAGCCGCCGCTGATGCCCCGCGATGTGGACGGCATCCTGGCCGTCAAGCGCTTCGAGGTGATCGTCGATGGCGCGTGCGATGCGCTGATCCTGCAGCTCTTCGAGAATGCTCGCGGCGAGGACAAACGCAGCCAGCCCTGGCTGGACCGTCAGCGTCGCAAGGTCGATGGTGCGTTGCGCGAGCTCTCTCGGATGGTCGATGAGCGCGAGTTCTGTCATGGTGATGCCTTCACCATGGCCGATGTGGCCACCGGCACGCTGCTGGGCTACATGGCAGTGCGCTGGCCGCAGCTCGACTGGCCCACGCGGTATCCGAACCTGGCGGCCTATCACCGGCGTATGGACGCACGACCCTCCTTTGCCGCCACGCGTCCTGAGACCCAGGTGATCAGCGATCGGGTGGTCTAGATCCGGGCTGCGCTCGGCCTGGCTGTGGAAGCTGGCCTGGCCGCATGGCTCTGACCAACGGTTGCCCCCGACCGCGGTCATGAGTCCGTTTACGCCTTGGGCCTTGGCGAAGTCATAGGGCGTGAAGCGGCAGAGATCGTCCCTGTGATGAAGATAGGTGCTGGTCTTGGGTAGGGTGAGGCATTGGTGCGGTAGATGCGCAGTTTGCGTGGGTAGTTGGCCACCGGAGTCACTGTGGCCGGAATGGCCAGGGTGCGGTGTCTGGCCCTCACAAACTCGCCATCGTTTGCTGCCTGCGTGCTGAATCTGTCGCTCACAGCAGCCAGTCTGGAGTAGCACAGTCTGGTGAGCAAGCCGGGTAGGGCGGGCGCACGGGACCGCAGGATCATGTGAGCGCCAAGACCCCTCCAGAGCAGGTCCGCAGG
>RGEP01000094.1 GCA_009918225.1 Betaproteobacteria bacterium
CTGCAACAGCCGGTTGAGCGTGCGCAGGGTGGTGGTGGCATTCAAGCCCATCGTCTCGCTCACCACACCCGACACCCGCAAGGCCACCACGGGCCGTGGGCCCTCGACCAGCCTGACCATCAGCTCGTCCCCCACAGCCACGCCCAGATGAGCAGCCAAACGGTCGGTGAGCACAACGCCGTCTTCCTGGAGCGGCACCACGCGCCCATGCAGATCCACCAAGCGCTGCTGCTGCGCCTGGGGGTCCAGGCCTCGCAGCTGCACCCGTTGGCTGCGATGGCCCTGCACCAACGTGGCCGCCACCGACCGTGACCCCTCCACGGCCACCACGCCGGGCAGCCGCGAAAGCTCGCGCAAGGCATCGGCTTGCACGGCTTCGATCGTCATCACTTGAACCTGGCCGCGCCAGATGGTGTCGAACTGGCGGCTCACGATGTGCTCGATCGCGTCGCGAAAGAAGTTGCCCATGACCACCAGGGCCAAGGCACTGGCCATGCCCAGCACACTGAACAGCGAACGCCAGGGGCGGCGCCTCACCTGGCGAAGGATCATGCGCAAGACCAGCGACAGGCGCAGGGCTCGCTCCAAGGCGGCCTCCCAAGGCGCGCTTCTGAATCGGGGCGGTGCAGGCGGCTGCATGGCCTGAGCGGGACTCTCCCGCAGAATGCCCAACAGGGCTTGTGCGGCGCCGAGGATGGCTGTTGAGCCTGCCAGCAGCACCGACTGGCCCCACACGGCAGCAGGAACGACCAGAGGCAGATCGGGAAAGCGGAAGAACTCGGCATACAGGCCCATCAGCCACTGCCCGGCCCACCAACCCAGCGCCCCACCCACGATCCAGCCCACCGCTGCAATCACCAGGACCAGCTGCAAGAGATGCACGGCCAAGCGCAAGTTGCTAAACCCCAGGGCCTTGAGGCAAGCCATCTGCTCACGCTGCGTGGCCACGAGCCGCATCATCACCACATGCAGCAAAAAAATGGAAACGGCTGTGAACACCAGTGGCAGCACCGTGCCCAAAAGTCCTTGCTCTTGGATTTCGTTTTCCAGCATCTGGTGTGAGCCCTGCAGACGCCTTGGCACCGCATCCCGCCCACCCCAGCTTGGCAAGAGGTCTTGCAGCGCCGCCTGAACTTCATCAGGGCGGGCACCCGGTGCCAAGCGCAGCGCCAGTCGGGTGAAGGCGCCTTGCAAGTCCCAAGCCGCTGCCAGGGCCTGCTCATCCACCCACAAGATGCCGTAGCCGCGGGGGTCGGGCATGCCCATGGCGCCAACGAAGACCGCATCGGGTGACAGTGCCAGGCCCACAACTTCCACGGTGCGCAAGCGGCCGTTCATGAGCACCTGCAGCTGCTGCCCCACCTTCAACCCCCGGGCCTGAGCGAAGCCCTCCGAGATCCACGCCGGCATGACCCCATCGCTTCGCTGGGCGCCCGGCCAAACAGCCGGTCGGGTCGAACCATCGGCTTGCCGCAAAACGGGCTGGTTCAAGCTCAAAGGCCGTGCGGCGTCCACCCCCACCAGATGTCCCATGACCGGGTCGACCTGTCCTGGCAGCAACAGCCGCGCGGGGCGTTCTACCGTCGCCTGAACCTGGGCCACGCCGGGCAGGTTCTCGAATGACGGCAGGGCCGAACGGGGTGCACGCCGGACCGACGCAAACACATCCGCCATATGGGCCTGCGCATAGAAGCGGTCCCGCGCCGCTTGCAGGCTGTGCACGCAGGCCTGTGTGGTGAGCAAGGCGCCCACCGCACTGGCCACCACCAAGCCGATGGTCAGAACTTGGCTCCACAGACGGCGCAGATCGCGCGCCAACTTGCGCTGCAGCAGCATCACATGGCCCGGGCAGGCCGCGGGAGCGGCTTTGTCAGCAGCGTCACCATGCAATGTCTTCCACGCGCACCTTTTGCACGGGCGACTCCAGCGCTGCAATACGCCCGTTGGCCAGGCGCACCACCCGGTCGGCCAAGCCAGCGATCACTGCGTTGTGGGTGATCACCACCACCGTGGTGTTCAGTCGGTCGTGGATGTCCAGCAGGGTCTGCAGCACGCGCTTGCCAGTTTCGCAGTCCAAGGCACCCGTGGGTTCGTCACACAGCAGCACCGCCGGCTGCTTGACCACCGCCCGTGCAATGGCCACCCGCTGCTGCTCACCGCCCGAAATCTCGGATGGGAAGTGATGCGCACGGTCCAGCAGCCCAACCTGCTTGAGCGCCTCATCCACGGGCATGGGATGGGGCACCAGTTCTGCCACCAACGCCACGTTCTCCCACACCGTCAGGCTGGGGATCAGGTTGTAGAACTGAAAAACAAACCCCACATGCTCGCGCCGAAACCGGGTCAGGGTGGCGTCACTGGCCCCGTCCAAGCGCTGGGCGCGAAAGTGAAGCTCGCCACAGCTGGGGCGGTCCAGTCCGCCCATCAGGTTCAGCAAGGTGCTCTTGCCACTGCCCGAAGGGCCCAACATCACCATGAACTCGCCAGCGGCCACCTCCAGGTTCACCTCCCGCAAGGCGTGTACAGCGGCTGCACCTTCACCGTAGGTCTTGCCCACCGCAAGCAGTCGAAACACGGGAGGGCTCTTGGGGGGACCGTTCACAGCACAAGGCTAGAGGGCTCTTCGGGCGTACTGGATGAGCCTGCGCAGGCTCAGGAAAGGGCCGGGCTTCTGTGCGCTCGAGTTGCCGTACGCGATACTGAAGCCTTGCGGACGGTCACCCGGACCGTCACCCGGACCGTCACCCATGGGGTCACCCATGTGCGCCCATTACGAAAACATCCGAGACCCGCGCATCATCCGAGAGCACTTCAAGGCCGAGCCGCTGCATGCGGATGTGGCCGCAGAGGTGCGGCACGATGTGTGGCCTGGCTATATGGGGACCTTCATCATCAGGCCGCCTGAAGCCGATTGGGGTGATGAAGCCGTGGCCCCGCGCATCGCGCTTCCGGGCATCTTCGGCCTGCTGCCCCACTGGGCCAAAGACGACAAGCTCGCCCGCCACACCTACAACGCCCGCAGCGAGACCGTGGCAGAAAAACCCAGCTTTCGCGATGCCTGGCGCAAGGCCCGCCACTGCATCATTCCCGCCGCAGCCCTCTACGAGCCCGACTGGCGCAGCGGCAAGGCCGTTGCCACGCGCATCACACGCAGCGACGGACAAGCCCTGGGCGTTGCCGGCTTGTGGGACACCTGGCGCTCACCGCAGGGGCAGTGGCTGCACAGCTACACCATGCTCACCCTCAATGCCGATGCGCATCCCTTCATGAACCGGTTTCACAAGCCGGGGGATGAAAAGCGCATGGTGGTGGTCTTGCCGGAGTCCGACTATGACGCGTGGCTCCAAGCCAGCGCCACACAGGCCCGAGACTTCATTCGGGCTTTCCCTGCAGAACAGCTGACCATCGATCCGGGCCCTGCATCACCCGGGTCACGGGCTTCGTGATCAAGCGCCTGAGGCCGCGGGCGTCAAGGTCCCGCGCCTGATCTGGTCGCGCTCCAGGCTCTCGAACAGCGCACGGAAGTTGCCCTCACCAAATCCCTGGTCCGCCTTGCGCTGGATGAACTCGAAGAAGACCGGGCCCAGCACCGGCTGGCTGAAGATCTGCAAGAGCAGCCGCCGCTCACCATTGGCGGTGCTGCCATCCATCAGGATGCCTCGCGCCTGCAGCTCGCCCACCGGCTCGCCATGGCCGGGCATGCGCTCCTCCAGCATGTCGTAGTACACCTGATTCGGTGCGGTCATCATGGGTACGCCGGCCATCTGCAGGGCGTCCACCGAGGCCAGGATGTCCTCGGTCAACAGCGCGATGTGCTGGATGCCCTCGCCGTTGAACTGCATCAAAAACTCTTCGATCTGACCCGAGCCGCCGCGGCCCGACTCCTCATTGAGCGGAATGCGAATCAGGTTGTCGGGCGCGGTCATCGCCTTGCTGGTCAAGCCCGTGTGGGCCCCCTTGATGTCGAAATAGCGAATTTCTCGGAAGTTGAAGAGGCGCTCGTAGAAGGCGCTCCAATAGCCCATGCGCCCGCGGTACACGTTGTGGGTCAGGTGGTCGATGAGCTTCAGGCCGTGGCCCAGGGGATGGCGGCAATCCAGCGGCTCATATTCGGGCAGGAATTCGAAATCGATGTCGTAGATGCTCTTGCCATCTTCAAATCGATCGATGAGGTACAGGGGTGCGCCGCCGATCCCCTTGATGGCCGGCAGCCGCAGCTCCATGGGCCCTGTAGGCACTTCCACCGGCTGAGCGCCCAAGTCCAAGGCGCGCGCATAGGCCTGGTGGGCGTCCTTCACCCGAAACGCCAGGGCACAGGCGCTGGGGCCGTGCTCAGCGGCAAAGTAGCCCGCCAAGCTTCGGGGCTCGCGGTTGACGATGAAGTTGATATCGCCTTGGCGAAACAGCACCACGTCCTTGCTGCGGTGGCGGGCCACCAGGGCAAAGCCCATGCGCTCGAACAGCGGCTCCAGCACACCCGGCTTGGGCGAGGCGAACTCCACAAACTCAAAGCCCATCAAGCCCATCGGATTGTCGTGTTGCGTCTGCATGAAACCTCCTGTCGTCGGCCGCATTGTGTCGTGGAACCAGCCCTCCAAAACAGCTCAGGCCAGCCCCGAATTGCGGTTACAAATACACACCGCGCTGTGCCCTCAACACCAGGACGTCCTCATGAGCCTGCTTCTCACGCCCGAACGCTTGTTGCAATTCGACCGAATCGGCGCCGTGTCGCTCAGCCCCAGCGGCAGCCACGCCGTGGCCAGCCTCAGCCAGGTCGACCTCGAGCACAACCGCATGAGCTCATCGCTTTGGCTGCTGCCGCTTGATGGCTCCGGGCAACGCCCGCTCACCACCGGGGGCCGCCAAGACGCATCGCCTCAGTTTTCGCCAGACGGTCGCTTCATCGCCTTCACCGCCGAGCGCGAGCACTCGGGGGTCAAGGACAGCACACCGCAGCTCTACCGCATCCCGATGGACGGCGGAGAAGCGCAACGCATCAGTGAATACAAGCCCGGCGTTGGCGCGTTTCGCTGGATGCCCGATGGGCGGCATCTGGTCTTCATTTCATGGGTCTGGCCGGAACTGCGAGGCGCCCAGGCGCAGAACCGTCGGCACGGCGAATGGACCTCGCGCAAGGCCACAGGCCTGCTGACAGACCAAACCCAGTACCGGTACTGGAACGCCAACCTGCCCCAGGACCGCGTGGCCCACCTGCATCTGCTGGATGCGCACACCGGCCGGGTCACCGACCTGTTCGAAGGCACCGACTATGAACTGCCGCGAGACGAGCCCGGCCTGTCCTGCTTCGACATCAGCCCCGATGGGCAGCGCATCTGTTTTGCACACGACCCTGCCCCCATCAAGGCCGGTGGGCAACGCTGGGAACTCGTGGAGCTCAAGCTGCGCAAGCGCGGCTTTTCACCGATCGCCCACCACAGCGGCTGGGACTTCAACGGCCCGCGCTACAGCCCTGATGGCCAGCACATCGCTGCCCTTGCCACACCGGTGCGGCGAACCGACACCGCTTTCGCTCATGCCTCGTTTAGCCGCCTGGCGGTGTGGCCGGTGTCGCGAGCCTTCAAGCCCAGCGATGCACGCCCTTGGCACCTGGACCCTCAACCCCAACTGCAATGGGAAGACGACGGTGGCGCGGTGTGGTGCACCGCGGAAGACCAGGGTCGCTGCCACGCTTGGCGCCATGAACTGAGAGCAGGTCGCCTAACCCAGGACATCACCCAGGACATCACCCAGGAAATCCAAGGGGGCTGGGTGCAGGCCTTGGCCGTTCGTGGCAGCGGGCAGGCCGCTACGGTGCTCACCGTGCGCGACAGTATTCACCACCCGGCCCGCGTCTATGCCCGCCGCACAGGTGGCGAGCGCCGCTTGGAGTCCTTCAACGATGCCCGTCTCAAGTCCTTGCGCTTGGGGCGGGTTGAAGAACAATGGGTCAAGGGGGCGCTGGGTGATCCGCTGCAACTGTGGGTCATCTACCCACCGGGCTTCAACGCCAGCCGGCCCCAAGCCGCCCTGCAGGTGATCCATGGTGGACCCTACAGCGCAGCCGGTGACACCTTCGGCTACCGCTGGAACCCGCACGCCTTTGCCGCCATGGGCTTTGTCGTGGTGCAGGCCAACTACCATGGCTCCAGCGGCTTCGGCGAGGCATTCCGAACCAGCATCTTGGGCCGACAGGGCGAACTGGAGCTGCAGGACCTCAAAGCGGCCAACGCCTGGATCCAAGCCCAGCCCTGGGTCGACAAGGCCCGCGTCTATGCTTCCGGCGCCAGTTACGGCGGCTTCCTGGTGGCGTGGATGAACGGCCACTGGAAGCCTTGGCCCAAGGGGCCGATTCGCGCCTACATCTGCCACGCCGGTGTGCTCGACCGGCGTGCGACCTGGAGCGCTGATTCCTACACCCAACGACACAAGGACCTGGGCGGCACCTACTGGGAGCAGCCCCAACGCCTGGCGGCCCAAAGTCCGGTGGAACACGCGGCCCGAATGGACACCCCCACCCTGGTTGTCCATGGCGCACAGGACTTTCGTGTGCCCGACCACAACGGACTGGCCTACTACAACACCCTCAAGGCGCGTGGCGTGGATGCGCAGCTCTTGTGGTACCCCGATGAAGGCCATTGGGTGATGAAGCCCCACAATGCGCTGCAGTGGTACGCGACGTTTGAGCAGTGGCTGGTGCGGCACGGCAGCCGCGGCCGTGCGCGCAAGCGTCTTGCTGGGGCTTAGCGCTCAGTTCGGCAAGCCTGGGGTCATGGGGGCCAGCACCCCGGCGCGCCCCTGCTCAGGCAGGCTGCACCATCGGCCGCCGTGATGGTGTGGCCAAGGGCCCAGCACGGCCTGGGTGGGCATAAGCGGCCACGCAGTGCGCTGGGGCCCTCATCTCCACGGTGCACGGCGCCTGCAGGCGCCACACGCTCAAGGGCTCGGCCGTCTGGCCGTCGATTCGGCAGCTGCCCTGGATCGGGATCACCCACACCGTCTGGTCCGCGGCCGGCACCAGTGTTCGGGCACCCACCCAGCGCCACGCTTCCAGGGTGAAGGGCCCCGCGTCGCACACCACGGCCTGCTCCTGTGGCGCTTCATCACGCTGAAACGTCTGGCCATAGGGTTGCAAGCGGCTCACCGCACAAGCGGCATCCAGGTGCAACTCGCGCCCGCGGCTGAAGTCATAAAGCCGAAACGTGGCGTCCACCGGCTGTTGCACCTCCAGC
>RGEP01000095.1 GCA_009918225.1 Betaproteobacteria bacterium
CGTTGGTCGTTGGTGGGCCGTTCGCATCTGGAATCAAGCGGCATAGCTGGCGGTGTAGCCCAAGGCAGCGGTGTAGGTCTGGCTCTTAACGGTACTGACAAACACCCACTCACCTTTGGCCTCAGACGGTGTGAAGGTCATCTTCAAAAAACCCCTTCTTGAGGCGTCGATCCACCGCAGATCGTCCACAACACCCTTAAAAATGGCCTCAACCTGCTGTGGCGGCAGGGTCAGCGCCTCCTCAAGGCCAGGCGAGCTGACCGACGGGGTTGCAAACTCCTCGCCCACCTTGGTGCCGGCTGACGGGCCGCCAGGCACAAGGCCCATCAGGGTAAGGTTGCTGTGCCAGGCGTTATGCGTATCTCCAGCCAGAACAACCAGGCGCTTGCGCTGTTGCAGCGCTGTCATCAATACGGTCTCTCGGGCGGCCACATAGCCATCCCAGGCGTCCAGGTTGTATCCCAGCTTGGGGTTGACGCGTGTGTCCAGCAAGGCGGCTTCACTGGCGCTGAGCGCTGCGCCTGCAGTCTGCTTGCCCTTGGCGGTCAGGTAGTTGTTGATGGCCACTTGGCCAGCGGCTTGGGCTTCAGGAGAGGTGTTGCTCGGATTCAATGCTTGCAAAATCGTGGCCGGGAACTCCATTCGCGACATCAAGACCTGCTGGCCAAGCACTTGCCAGGTGGCGGTGGACTGCGCCAGACCGCTTTGCAGCCATTGCAGTTGGGCCGTCCCCAACAGTTGGCGATTGGGAGATGCAAAGCTCGCTTGCGCTTGGGCGGCGGTGGCTGGGTTAAGCAGTGCGGTCACCTCGATCTGCTGGTCACGCCCAATCGACCGTGTGTCCAGCATGTGCAGGGTGAGCAAAGTGCCGAAGTTAAAGCTCCGATAGATGACGCCGCGGTCGTTGCCGGTTCGAATGGGCATCCACTCGTGATAGGCCTGCTGCGCGGCAGCCCGGCGCGCAGCGTAAGAACCCTCCGTCACGGGGTTGTGGTTTTCCGCACCGTCCTTCCAAGCGTTGTTGGCCAACTCATGATCGTCCCAAACGGCGATGAAGGGCATACGCGCATGCAGGACCTTGGCGTCCGGGTCTGTACGGTACTGCGCGTAGCGGGCTCTGTAGTCCGCAAGCGATATCGTTTCGTTGGCCGGTACCGAGACGCGTCCCAGGCTTGCTGCGGAAGCAGAAGCGTAGCCGTTAGCGGCGTACTCGTAGATGTAGTCACCCAGGTGCACAGCGTACTGAGCATCACTGGAGGCAACGGCACCGTACACATTGAAGTAGCCCGCCGGATAGTTGGAGCACGATAGGACGGCCAAGCGAACCGCCGAAGGCGTCCCCACGGGTAAGGTTCGGGTTCGACCAACCGGTGAGTTGGAGCCGTTGCAGCGGAAGCGAAAGAAGTAGTCCGTTCCAGGCTGAAGGCCTGTGGCGTCCACCTTGACCGTGAATCCAGACTCGGGGCCCGCGTTCGCGATGCCGCGAGAGACCACGGAGGTGAAGGTGTTGTCGGTGGCCACCTCCCAATCGAGGGTCAGCGGGTTGTCGCTTGCGGCGACCTTGGCATGTGTCCACAGAATGACGCGGTCAGCCAAAGGATCTCCGCTGGCCACGCCGTACAAGAAGTCAGGCTGTAGTTCAATCTTGGACGAGCAGGCCGACAGGCTGACGCCTGAAGCCACGAGCGCCGAGGCGGAAATGGAGTGGGAGAGAAAGCGACGACGGTCCATGGCGGCCATGAGAGGCTCCGAAAGTTGAGTCGGTGGACGCCTCCCGGACTTCAGAGGCAGTTGGGTCAAACAGAAATCGGCAGTAGCGCTATGCAGAAGTCCAGCGGAAGCGGGTAGACCCGTGCAGCAGCCCTTGGCTCTAGCCCCAAGCGTGGTCCACCAGCAGCGACGACGGACCGTAGGAGGCGTCTTGGACGGGTGTATTCGAGCGGGCCATGAACAGGTCGGAACCGTTCCGACCAGACTGAGGAAAAGTCCCGCGGGCGCCCTCCCGATGTGGGCGGCCCTTCTGCTCTAAGCCGATCACTTCGCAGACCTCGCAGCCCCAATCGTCGGCCTTGCGGCGGAGGTGCTCGGCGAACTCGTGAATCGACAGAATAGGGTGATCCATGGCATCCTCTCGGTTGCGTCCAACTTGGCTCAGTGTGGCCAAGCCATATTGCGTTCGTATGAAGCTGGAGATCGGCAACACACCGTTGGTCAACTTCCCTTTGTCATCAGCAGTTCATGTGGGCTCCACACACTATGGGCCCTCAACGAAGTACCTGCAGACGCTGACTTGGCGGGCATCGCGTAACCACTAAATGACGGCCTTCCGTTCACCCTCCTTCTTGTTGTCCCACTTGGAGGCGCTCTATGCGCAAAAGGGAGGCCTTCAGTACGGTGAAGATGTGACTCAGTTGCAGCATGCGCTGCAGTGCGGTGCCCTTGCCGAGCAGGCCGGTGCTTCAGATGCCCTGGTGCTCGCCGCGGTACTGCACGACGTTCACCGAGCCGATTCGCTTGCACGTTCAGGCCAAACGATTCCTGTGCTTGCGAGAACCCTCATATGCACAGGCCCTGTCCTCAATTTCCAGGGTGTCGCTGCAGTTGCAGGGCGGTCCGATGACTTCGGAGGAGTCGGTCCGGTTTGAGGCCACCCCCTACGCCATGGACGCGGTGCAGCTGCGACGATGGGATGACGCCGGAAAGGTGGCTGACAGGCTGGTGCCGCCGCTTCAATACTTCCTTTCACGTGCCTCCAGCCTGATTTCAGTCACCCAACCGCCACCAAACTGACACCGCACTGCCATCTCAGCCGTTCACCATGGCGGGATTCCAGTACAGGGGATCAGCATGAAGGTGAGCGTGTTTGGTGCAGGCTACGTGGGGTTGGTCACTGCAGCCTGTTTGGCTGAAATGGGCAATAGCGTGTGCTGCGTCGATGTTGATCAGGAGCGCGTGAGTCTGCTGCAAGGGCCTCATCCCCATCCACGAGCCGGGGCTGGACCACCTGGTGCAGCGCAACGCGGCAGCGGGTCGATTGAGCTTCTCAACCGATTCGGGCCAAGCGGTGGCGCACGGCACGATTCTGTTCATTGCCGTGGGCACACCGGCCGGTGAAGATGGGTCGGCCGATGTCCGGCACGTGATGGCAGTGGCCCGGTCCATCGGCCGCGAAATGGCCGAGTACAAGGTGGTGGTGAACAAAAGCACCGTTCCGGTGGGTACCGCCGACGCGGTACACGCTGTGCTGCGCGAGGCGTTGCAGGAGCGCGGCGTCATCGTTCCCTTCAGCGTGGTGTCCAACCCCGAATTCCTGAAGGAGGGCGCGGCCATCGCTGACTTCATGCGCCCCGACCGTGTGGTTCTGGGATGCAGCAGCGACCAGGCCGAGTTCATCATGCGCGGCCTGTACGCACCCTTCTTACGCAACCGAGAGCGCATTCAGGTGATGGACGTTCGCAGTGCGGAGCTGACCAAGTACGTGGCCAACGCCATGCTGGCGCAGCGCATCAGCTTCATGAATGAGATGGCGGGCTTGGCTGAACGCCTGGGGGCGGACATCGAAAAGGTGCGCATCGGGATTGGCAGTGATGAGCGCATTGGCCCTCACTTCCTGTATGCCGGGTGCGGCTGGGGTGGGTCATGCTTTCCCAAGGACGTTCGGGCGCTGGTTTCCATGGGGCAAGACCAGGGCTTGGAGATGGGGATGGTCAGGGCGTCGATGCAGGTCAACGAACGCCAGAAGCACCGCCTCATGGAAATGCTGCACGAGGCCTTGGGCCCCACTCTCAAGGGGCGGACCGTGGCGGTCTGGGGGCTGGCCTTCAAGCCTGAAACGGACGACATGCGCGAGGCGCCTAGCCGCGTGCTGATCGATGCACTGGTGGCCGAGGGTGCGACCGTACAAGCCTATGATCCGGTGGCGCATGAAAACGCCGCGCGTCTCTGGCAAGGCGAGCCCCTAGTGCAGCTGGCGCCCAGCGCGATGCACGCCTGTGATGGTGCCGATGCACTGGTGGTGGTCACCGAGTGGCGCGAGTTCCGCAGCCCGGTGTTCGAGGAGCTGGCTCAGCGCCTGACCGAGCGTGTGGTCATCGACGGGCGTAACCTGTACCGAGGTGAGGAGCTGGCAGCCGCCGGCCTGCGCCACTGGAGCATTGGACGCCCGGCCGTTGCCGCGGCCGCACCCAAAGCGCCCGCGGCTTTGAGCTGGCCGGCTGCGGCCTGAGGCGCCGCCTCAGGCCGGCTCGGCCACGTCCAGCGGCAGTTGGGCCTGCGCTGCTGCGCCCCATGCGGTGCGGCAGGCGCTACGGTCGATGATTTCCAGACGACCATCCGGGTGCTCGACGAGTGCGGTCAGGCTTTCCACCCAATCGCCGTCGTTGCAGTACAAGATTCCGTCGATCATGCGCATTTCCGCATGATGGATATGACCGCAGACCACCCCATCCACCCCACGCTTACGCGCCTCCCTGGCCACGGCCCCCTCGAAGTCGCTTACGTACGAGACGGCACGCTTGACCTTGAGCTTGAGGTACTTTGACAAGCTCCAGTACGGCAGCCTCAAGCGCGCACGCAGGTGATTGAGGTGGCGGTTCATGCGCAGCATGAATTCATAGGCAGCGTCGCCCACGAATGCCAGCCAGCGGGCACACTGGATCACGCCATCGAACAAGTCTCCGTGCGTGATCCACAAGCGCTTGCCGTCGGCGGTGGTGTGGATGCAGTCCTCCACCACATCGACGCCCCCGAAGTTGTGGTCTCGGTAGCGGCGCGCAAACTCATCGTGATTGCCCGGAACGAAAACCACCCGCGTGCCTTTTCGGGCCTTACGCAGAATCTTCTGCACCACGTCGTTGTGCGCCTGAGGCCAGTACCAGGTGCGGCGCAGCTGCCATCCATCGATGATGTCGCCCACCAGATACAGCGTGTCGCATTCGACATCCTTGAGGAATTCGAGCAACGCCTGCGCTTGGCAGCCCGGCGTGCCCAGGTGGATGTCTGAAATCCAGACCGTGCGCACCTTCAGGGGCTGGCCGGAGGATGGGGCTTCGTTCCAGAGCGTGGGGGCCGACATGTCCATGCCTCAAGCATGGCCACACCCCGTGACGAACTCATGACCCTGTGGGTTGTAAGCACTGTCACATCTCCTTCACGAAGTTTTCGCAGGATCGAAGCTTCGTTGAAATGAAGGCTCTTGCCCTATGAATGCACCGTCCACCCGGCGCTCGCCCATCCTGGTCTGGTTCGCCACAGTCTTGGTCACCCTGGCGGTGTTGGCGCTGGCGGCGTGCGCCGGTGACATCGAGGAGGAACTCACGCCAACCACGATCACCCTGCAAAAAATTGGGGGGTTCGAGGGCGGTGTCTTGGGCGCGGCTGAGATCACCGCATATGACGCCTTGAGCAAGCGTCTGTTCGTGGTCAATGGAGCCAACAATACCGTGGATGTGCTGGACTTGTCCGACCCCACGAAGCCGGCCAAGGCAGGCAGCATCAGCGGTGTTCCGTTTGGCGCGGGCATCAACAGCGTGGCCGTGCATGAGGGATTGGTGGCGATAGCCGTTGAGGCCAGCCCCAAGACAAACCCCGGTCGGGTGGCTTTCTTTCGCGCCTCGACGCTGGAGTTCCTGTCAAGTGTGGTGGTGGGGGCACTGCCCGATATGGTGGTCTTCACACCCGACGGGCGTCGCTTGCTGGTGGCCAACGAAGGTGAGCCCAACAGCTACGGGCTGCCCGACTCGGTGGACCCCGAGGGTTCGGTCAGCATCATCACCGTCAACGATGGTCGCAGCCCCACGGTGGCTACGGCTGGCTTCAGCGCCTTCAATTCCCGGGCTGACGAACTTCGACGGCTGGGCGTTCGGATTTATGGCCCCAACGCCACGGTTGCACAGGACTTGGAGCCTGAGTACATCGCCGTGAGCGAAGATGGAAAGACGGCTTGGGTGACACTTCAGGAAAACAACGCGGTGGCGATTGTCGACATCGAAGCGGCCCGCGTGACGGACATCCGACCGCTTGGCTTCAAGGATCACATGGCCGCCGGCATGGGGCTGGACGCCAGCGACGAAGACGGCGGGCTGAACACGAACTCGGGTACACCGGCGATCAAGATTGGCAACTACCCGGTCAAGGGTCTGTATTTGCCAGACGCCATCGCCAGCTACACCGTCAACGGGGTCACTTACCTGGTGACGGCCAACGAGGGCGATGCCCGCGCGGATTGGCCCGGCTTCAACGAAGAGACGCGGGTGCGGACCCACTGCGACAAGGGTCTGGACCCGACAGTCTTCCCTGATGCGGCCAACCTGATCCTGGACTCCAATCTGGGGCGGTTGCGCATCACCGCCACGCCCAACGCGGCCAGCGCGGGCAAGAACGCCGCAGGCCAGTGCAACGAGCTCTACAGCTTCGGCGCGCGCTCGTTCAGCATCTGGGACACCTCGCTCAAGCGCATTTTTGACTCGGGCGAGGACCTCGAGCGGCGGACCCAGTCCCTGGCGCAGGCGGCATTCAATGCCAGCCACGACAACAACACCCTCGATAGCCGAAGCCCTTCCAAGGGGCCAGAGCCCGAGGGCGTGGTGGTGGGCCAATTCGGACGCAAGTCCATTGCCTTCATCGGACTGGAGCGGGTCGGTGGAATCATGGCCTATGACATCAGCGACCCGGCCAAGCCGACCTTCCTGACCTACTTCAACAGCCGCAATGGCTTGACGGGCGACCTAGGGCCGGAGGGGCTGACGCTCATTCCCGCCAAGCGCTCACCCAATGGGAAGCCGCTGTTGATCGTGGGCAATGAGGTCAGCGGGACCACCGCCATCATCCAGATCGACCTGGTGCCATGAGTACCGAGTGGGCTGGTTAACACGTTGGCCACACGGTTGGAGAATTTCGTCATGAACCCGTCACACAGGGCCACTATCCTGAGGTGATGGCAATCAATCCTGGCTCGGAGGCGGCGGCGCCGGCGCAACTGGGCGTTGCGCTCGCGGCCCCTCCTCCTGCCGCGGCCACAAGCGGTTGGCTCAGCCGCGAAGGCTCGATTCTGGCCTTCAACCGCCGCATCCTGGCCCAATCGCGCTATGCGGATGTCCCGGTTCTGGAGCGCCTACGCTACATCACCATCGTTTCGTCCAACCTCGATGAGTTCTTCGAGGTGCGTTTCGCCGACCTGCT
>RGEP01000096.1 GCA_009918225.1 Betaproteobacteria bacterium
AAGGTCAGCACCAGGATGTCCCGTGGCTGCAAGGCTCGGCCCTGCGGCGTGCCCTGGCCCAAGACCAAACGCAGATACAGGGAGGCGATGGTCCAGGTCTTGCCGGTACCCGCGCTGGCTTCGATCAGGTGATGGCCCTGCAGCGCAAGGGTCAAGGCTTGAAGGGGCGCGCTCATGCCTTGTTGGGCCTTGTGTGTTCAGGCGGCATCAAGGGTGAAGCCAAGGGGCTGTGGCCCGCAGCGGCGTTGGGACGCAGCTCCAGGGGCGTCAACTGGAGCTTGGTTTGGCACCAGCGCCAAAACGGTCCGTACAAGGCCTCGGTGGCAGCCGGCCATTCATTGGCGCCGACCTGATCGTCGAGTTCATCCCAGGCGCCAAAGCTGCGCTGCCACGCCGGGTTGCGTGTGCGTTCGCGGTCCCAGGCGTCGCGCCGGTCGGTGTTGCTCAAGCCCACGGCGCCCAAGAGGCGCGCCGTAGCCGCTGCTGGGCTGTCGGCGGCCATCCAGCGGCCCAAGGTGTCGAGTACCTGAGACACATCCTGCTCGGCTTGAGCGACATCGCTCGGCATGCCCACAGCAGTGGCGTCGGGTGCCAGGGTTTGCAGCACAAAGCCCTCGCCCTGCGCCGCCGCCAGTGTCTGCAACCACCAGGCTTGAACCAGCTGGTCCAGGCGCCACGCCTTGGGGTCTTCCTTCCAGGGGTCGGCGCCTGCAAAGGGACTGGGGGAGAACACCACCCGGGTATCCAGCCCCTGCGAAACCGCAGACTGTCGGTGACCGGCCAGCGCCCTCCACCGCCCCAGCAGCTCTTGCGCAGCCCAGCGCCCCGGTGCTCCCAAGGGCAGCAATCCTTTGGACTGCAGTCGAGTCCACAAGGGCTTGGCCGCATCGGCAGCGCCGGGCACCGAAACGCGGACATCCAGGCCCTGCAGGGCTTCTTGCCAGGCTGACCATGCCGACAGTCCGCTCAAGGAAAGCGGTTCGTCGTCTGCTGGGGCCGAAGGCGCACGCGGCCAGCGCAGGCCCAAGCGTTCTTCCCAGAAGGCCGTCACGGGACACCGCAGCCACCGCATGACACGGCTGGGGTCTTCCAAGAGGCTGTGCGGCTGAACAGGGGCATGGATGGCCGGCCCCGCATGCGCTTCGGCTCCATGCGCTGGCCCCGGATGGGGCTGGCCACCTGGCGTGCCCATGGCTGTCATGTGCGCCGAGGGCACTTGCCACTCGTATGCGTGGGTGGCTGGCAGAGGTCCGTGCTGGAAATAGGCCGGGTTGAAGGGTTGAAGGGGGTGGTCCACGGTCACGGACTGCAGCGATTCGGAGCCCCAAATGGCGGCCAGGGTATCGCGCAGATGTCCCACCAAGACCGAGGGCGGGCGGTGCTGCTGGTCTACCGCTTGCTGCCCAACCCAGCTCACCACCAATTGCTCCCGCGCAGAAAGAAGCGCATCGAGCATCAGCTGGCGGTCTTCGATGTGGCGTGATCGGTCGCCCGGTCGCGACACCGCAGGGTCGGCCATCAGGTCGCCTGGACGCGGACGGCTGGGCCGCGGGTACTGGCCTTCGTCCATGCCCAGCAGACACACGATTCGAAAGGGAACGGCTCGTAAGGGCATGAGGGTGCAGAAGGTGACCCCACTGGAGCGAAAGCGGCTTGCGGCGTTCCCTTGGCTGTGGGCCTCCTGCACGGCCCAGCGGACCCATTCCAGGTCAACGGGGCTTGTGAAGTCGGCTGCTTGGGTGTGGCGGATCCAGGCGGCCAAGGCATCGTCGACCGCCTGGCTCTCGCGTTCCTGAGCGGCGTCGGCAGGCAGGAACAGGTCAGACCAAACGGCGCGAAAGGCCTGCACCCATGCCTCAGGCTCATGGGGGTGGCTGGCCCACAGCCGCCAGGTTTCCAAGCGACGCACAAGGGCGGCGAGTTGGCCCGCAGCCGCTGCGGCCAAGCCTCGGACGCTTTCCACCGGCGCCCAGGGTACGGGCGGCGCCTCGGGGGTCTCGTGATCGCCGGGTGCCCATGGCCCGTGGGTGTCATCAAGCGCACGTCCCATGGCATAGCCGGCCAGCATGCGGTCAATGCCGAATCCCCAGGTCATGGCCTCGCCTGCGGCACCCAGACCCAAGGCTGTGCGGTGTGCAGCGCTGATGCCCCAACGGATGCCACTGTCGTCCACCCAGGACTGAAGGGCTCGGCGATCGTCCTCGTCCCAGCCCCATTTGCGCCGCACCGCAGGCTCGTCCACCAGGCGCTTGAGGTCGGAGGCGGTACAGCGTTGGCTGGGCAGGCTCAGCAGCCAATCGGCCCAGGCTGGAAGGCCGCAATCTGCTTGCGCTTGCTGGTCGGCGATGCCCCAGGGAATGTGGCGGGGATCGTGCTCGGAGTAGGCCCCGAACACGGCCTTGATGGCGGCCGCATGGGTGCGCAAGTCGGGCACCATGACCACCACGTCGCGCGCTTGCGGACGGTCGCCCGTGTTGGATGCGGTCAGCCGGTGCAGCAGGTCATCGTGCAGGATTTCCACTTCGCGCAAAGCGGTGTGGGCCCGAACGAATCGGATGGAGCCGTCGTTCAGGTGCAGGCCTTGCCGGCGCGCCATCTGCGCCGTCTCCGTTATAGATTGGTTGCTGTGGATCGAGGTTTGCAGCAGACCCAGAGCCGATTGGGCGGGCGTAGGCTCCGCGGGTTCGATGTGGGTGATGCTGCGCTGCTCTGAATGCCCCAGTCTTTCTTCGAAAGCCTGAACCTGGCCGATGAAGTCTCGGGCCTGCTGGCCCCAGGCTGAGAGCAAGGGTTGCCCCACGTGGGGGCCCTCGCTCAGTGGGGTCCACATCACCTGGCAAGGGCTGGGTACCGCCAGGATGACCAGGGCATGCCGCGAGACCGCCTCCAGCAGCTCCAATACCGCTGGAGGCAAGGCGGTGCTGCCAAAGAGCAGCAGCCGACCGGGCAACTGCGGCAGGCTGCCGACCGGGGCTTGGCGCAGGCGCTGGATGCAGGCTTCGTGCAGGGCTGCCCGCGAGGGCCACTTCGGGCCCAGTGGCCCGGTCTGTTCTTGCTCCATCAGCCATTGCCACAGCGCTGCCTGCCAGCGTTGTGGCTGAGGGATGGCCAGCGCGGGTGCTGGGGCATGCGCCGACAGCCGGAGCTCGTGGCGCCCCTGCGCCCAGTCCTTGAGCCAGTCCGGCCGAAACCACTGGTACTGGTCAAACAGGTCGGCGGCGTGTGCACACCAGCGCAGAAGTTCCAGCGAGGATTCAGCTGGTGTACCGGCCTGTGCAGATTCGGCGTGCCTGGATTGAATGGCAGCCCAGGGTTCTTGCAAGGCAGGCAGCGCTGACCATTGCGCCACACGGGCTGCCAGGGACCAGGGCAACAAGGCTTTGTCGGTACGCGTGGCGCGGCTGGCCTCGGGCCCCAACACCAAACGCAGCAGCCGCCAAGCGAATCGTGCCGGGAGTTCAACTCGACAGGCGGCCAGCACGCCCTGGGTTCGGGCCGCTTCGGCCTTGAACCATTCAGCCATGCCGTTGCTGGGAACCAGCACCACCTCGTCTTCCAGAGGAGCTGCGGGATAGCGGGCCCACCAGGCCCAGACGGTACGCGCCAGGTCTTCCAGGGCGGGTTCCTGCAGCCACAACAAACCCGGTTTGAAACCGGGTCGGCCAATCGGCCGAGCGGCCGGCGGCTGTAGGTGGTGGAAATCGGGCACGGGTGCGGCGGGATGGCAAAGGCTTCAGTGCCGATGATGCCACCCTGCTGGCTCAGATCCTGAGCCCAATGGTGAGGGGATGGAGAGGTGCCGGCGCCCCGGCGGGACTCAGAGCACGAAGGGCAGGACCAGCAAACTGGCCATACAGCTGACCATCACCAGGCGGTCAGGGTCGCCGGCAGACCAGGGAAAGCGGGCTGCGGCCAGGCGTGTGATGTGATGCATGATGGGGCTCCGGATGTGGGGCTGAACAGTCAACCGTGAAGCGCATGATACTGTTGTTTTATACAGTGTTCAAGTCCATCAGCTTTTCTGTTCTCCCCCACCAGGCACAGGTGCACGCGGCCATATAGGGCAAGGCCTGCAAAAACAAGATGAAACACCACGCCCACTGCGCCGCGGGCCATTGCGGGTTGGAGGCGACAAACGCCATCACCATGACGAGCAACGCCGACCCCAGCAGGGCCTCCTGCCAGACGGAGGCCCAGACCGAGGCCCAGACCGAGGGCCAGGCCGATTTGGCGCGGCGGCCCTCGCCCTTTTCAGTCACGTGAAAGGTCGCCAGCCCCCCCCAACATCCAGCCAAGACCCCACGCGCAATGCGGTGCGACAGCGCCATACCGGCCCATGCCGCGCCCCACACATCGGCTCTTGAGCACGACACCCGGCGCCTGTACAGCAGGGGCACCAGCACCAATCGGGTCACGAAGAACATCCCCAAGGGCAAGGCCATCAAAGCCGATGGCAGGCTGAACGCCGAGGGTGCCCACAACACGAGTGCACTCCACAACAGGGCCGTGATGCTGAAGACCAGGTGCAAGGTGTCGCCGATCCACGGCAGCCAACCGGCCACGAAGTGGTAGCGCTGCCCGAGGCTGAGGGCCGATTGACCGAACAAAGCGGCAGCATGGCTGCGCAGGATCTGGATGCCTCCGCGCGCCCAACGCTCTCGTTGCCGCTGATAGGACACAAAAGATTGCGGCACCAGGCCGGTGCCCAGAACCTCGTCAACATAGACCTTGCGCCAGCCGCCTTCCAGAAGCCTCAAACCCAGCTCGGTGTCCTCGCACACGCAGCGTGGGTCCCACCCCCCCACAGCTTGCAAGGCGTCCCGTCGAATGATGGTCATGGTGCCGTGCTGCACGATGGCGTTGCGCTCGTGTCGATGGTGCATGCCCAAACGGAAAAAGCCCTCGTACTCCCAGTTCATCATGCGCGCCAGTCTTGACTGCCCCCAATCCCGGTGGGCCTGAGGCGACTGCACCACGGCCACACCAGGCTCAGAAAACCACCCGCCCAAGCGGTTCAGCCACGCTGGCTCCACCACATAGTCCGCATCCACCACGGCCACCCACTGCGCGTTGGGGTGTGTCTGGCGCAAGGCCTCATTGAGTGCGCCGGCCTTGAATCCCGGCCATTGCGGCAGGTGGATGAATCGCAGCCGTGCATCGCCTGCCAAGCGCTGCTCCTCCACATAGGCCTGCACGGGTTGCCAGCATCGTGGGTCGCTGCTGTTGTTGTCCACCACCACAATCTCCAAGCTCGGCCACTCCAGCGCCTGCAGGCTTCGGATACTGGCCAGCACCAACTCCGCTGGCTCGTTGCAGCAGGCCAGGTGGATGCTGACCATGGGTGCAGGGCCCGAATGGTCCCAGGGCCGCGCCTGTTCTCGGTGGTGCAAGCTGCCGTCCCAATAAAGCTCGGCGAACTCAAAGGCTTGGGTGATGAGGATGGCCGCCATCAGCAGCAGTGCAGGCACCAAAAGGGCCAGGAGCAAGGCGTCCAACGCTTGCAGATAGTGAATCAGGGGCATCGTGGCCCCGACCACCACCAGGGATGCCACGGCCTGTGCCGCCACACCGAAGGCCCAGCGTCCCGCCAGACCCAGGCGAGGCGCCCGCATCAAAAAGGGCCACAAGATCATGACCCCCAAGACCGCCGCCGCCAACGCCTTGCCGCGCCAGTATGGGTCTCGTTCGACGGGCCCGCTCCAAGCGAACTTGGGCGTGCGTCGTGCATCCAACACACCCCAATGCGCGCCCACAGGGCCCTCGGTCAAGGTTTTCCACGGTTGGTCGACCGCTTCCATCAGGAAGTAGTCAGGCTGGGGCTCGCGCAACCGCGCCGAAGCCACGAACTCGCGGACAAATCGGGCCTGCTCCAGCGGCGAGGCTTGCGATCGGTTCAAGGCGCCGTTCACCCTTTTTTCCACATCCGGGCCCGTGCTGGGCCAACCCACTTCGGCGATCACCACCGGCTTGTTCGGGTAGCGCAGGCGCAGCTCGTCGTAACGCCGCCACACTTCGTGAACCGCCACCTCGGCCGGGACACCCTCCCAATAGGGCAGCAGGTGCACCGCAATGAAATCCACCTCTTCAACCAGTTCGGGCTGCGCCAACCACACATGCCAAGGCTCTGCCGTGGACACCGGCACATCCAGCGTGCTGCGCAAGCGCCTGAGCGCTGCACTGAGCTCCTGCGGGCTGAGCACACGGTGCAACTGGGTTTCGTTGCCCGCGATCACGCGCTCGATGCTGCGCACCACGGCAGGGCCCGATGCCCCGGCGGATGACCTCAGGTGGTCGGCCGGCGCCACAAGTCTTCGTTCAGCCTCCACCGCTGCCTCAATGGCTTGCAGCTCACGCTCGTTTCGCAGCACCTGGGTGTCCAGCCACACCCCGGCTGTCAAACGCAGCCCGTGCTCACGGGCCAATCCGGGCAGGAAAGGCAACTCTGAGGCGCTGTAGGTGCGCAGCTGTCTCGTCAGGCCAGACAAGGCTTGCAGATCAGCCGCCACATCGGCCTGCTGCGGCCATTGGCGCTGCAGCGGGCTTTGCCACCGTTGAAAAGCGTTATAGGCCAAGCCCTGAACGGGAAGGACCACCGGCGCGGCCGGCAGCGGTGGGTTGGCCCACTTCCACACCAAGGCATTGAGCATGGCCACACAAAGGCACAGCACGACGGCCTTGAAGTGCGCCCAGGCGCCTTGGCGGTGCACTTGGGGCTTCATGGCGGGCTGCCTAGGCGCACGGGGCCCGGTACACAATGAAGTGGCACACCTCGACAAGCTCGATGCCACCCTTTACGCCTTCGAGGCCGGATTCCTCCAGCCCCCATTCCCCAACTGGTACGCCGCAGGCCCCTGCACGACCCGACGGTATCCGCTGGCTTTGGGGCCTGGCCGGACTGCTGTGGTGCGCGCTGGGCATTGGCCTGCTGTTGTTGAAGTTGTGGCCCACGTTTGAGCCTGTGCACAGCCCCGTGCCATCGGTCGAACAGACCCAGACCTTGACGCCGGCGTGGCCCTGCCTGTCGTACGCGCCTTTTAGGCGACACGGCCACACGCCCTTGGACCCAAGCCTTCGCTTGACAAAGGCCCAAATCCTGGAAGACCTGCAGCTCCTGTCGCCGTGGACGCGTTGCATCCGCACCTACGGCACGGATCACGGACAGGACCAAATT
>RGEP01000097.1 GCA_009918225.1 Betaproteobacteria bacterium
GGCATGACCGAGCGCGGCGACCGCCTCTTTCCCGCGGTGGTGATGGGCCACCTGCCGGCGGTGATTCAACTGATCTTCATCCTGGCCCTGATCTCGGCACTGTTCCCGAGTGCCGATGGCGCGCTGACCGCGCTGACCTCATCGACCTGCAACGACCTCTTGGCCTTTGGGCGGCGCCGCGACTGGACGTCTGAGCAGCAGGAATCCATTCGCAAGCGGGTGCACCTGGCCTACGCAGCGGTGTTCATGCTGCTGGTCATGGGCTTTCGCTGGCTGGACGATCCCAGCATGATCGGCCTGATCCTGAAAGTGGCCAGCTACACCTATGGGCCGCTGCTGGGGCTGTTCGCCTTCGGCTGGTGGACGCGCCGCACCGTGCGCGATACCTGGGTGCCGCTGGTGACGGTGCTGGCGCCGGTGGCCTGTGGCGTGTTGGATGCGCTGCAGCCTTTGATCTTCGAGACCTGGCGCATAGGCTTGGAGCTGCTGCTGCTCAACGGCGCCCTGGTGTTCCTGGGGCTGTGGTGCATCTCACGGCCGCCGGGTCAGGTGGTCAGCGTCACCTTGGACAAGTAGCTCGGTTTGTCAGGGTCTCGGCCCCGTGCGCGAGCCAAGCTGTCCACCATCAGGTAGAAGGACTGAATCAGGCACACGGGGTCCAGGTCGGGGTGTGCTGCGGTGGTGCAGGGCAGGTTTCCCTTGGCACCGGCTCCGGTGATGGCCAAGAGCACCCGCGCGCCGCGCGCCCGCATCTCATCGGCCAATTGGCCCATCTCCTCCTGTGCAGGCCCGCGCGGCGCCAGGATCAGCAAGGGATAGCCCTGGTCAATCAGGGCCATGGGGCCATGGCGCAGCTCCGCACTGCTGAAGGTTTCGGCCTGAATGCCGCAGGTCTCTTTGAACTTCAGCGCCGCTTCCAGCGCGACGGCCATGCCGGGACCGCGGCTGACCACCATCAGACGTTGGGCATCAGCCAGCGTGCCGATGCGTTGCAAGGGTGCGGCATACAGGCTCAACAGGGAAGGGGGCAAGGACGTTACATAGCGCCCCAGACGCAGCATGCACAGATAGCCGAAATAGGCCGCTGCATGGTCGCTGCTGCCGCGGGCGATGGTGACGATGTGTTCGGGCGCGCGCCGCCTCAATTCACCCACCAGGCCGCTCAGGGTGGCGGTGTCCTGTGCCAGTTGCTCGGCGACCACCCTTGGTGATTGCAGCGCCTCGGTGCGCATCTGCGATGGGGTGCAAGCAGGGCTCATGGCGTGGAGGCTCCGGGATGTGGCTCGGATGGGTTCATGCGCAGGCCCTGAGCGTCAAACAGGTGAACCCGCTCGAGCAGGGGCTGCAAGAGAATGCGCAGGCCCGGCTGTGTGTCTTGCTCAGCCTCGGTCTGCACGCAAACGCGCTGCTGGCTGGTTCCCAGGGTGCCGTGCAGGCAGTTGTGGCTGCCCAGGTGCTCGATGTGCTGGACCTGCATGGTCAGGGTATCGGGCTGCGGCGTCGCCACCACGCGCCAATGCTCAGGCCGCAGCCCCCAGTGCGTGGCCTGTTTGGGCACGTGCAGCGACGATGGCGGTGGACTGTCGTGACAGGCCAGCAGATTCATAGGGGGTGAACCCAGGAACTGCGCCACAAATCGGTTCCGGGGTTGGCCATAGAGCGCTTGCGGCGTGCCCACCTGCTCCACTTGCCCATCCCGCAGCACCACGATCCGGTCGGCCATGGTCATGGCTTCCACCTGGTCATGGGTGACACACACCATGGTCGCGCGCAGTTCGCGGTGCAGGCGAATCAGCTCCAGGCGCAGGTTCAGCCGCAGCTCCGCGTCCAGGTTGCTCAAGGGTTCATCCAGAAGGAAGGCGCCGGGCTCTTGCACGATGGCGCGTCCGATGGCCACCCGTTGGCACTGACCACCGGAGAGTTCCCCCGGCCGCCGGCCCAAAAGCGGCTGCAACTGCAGCACGGATACCGCACGCTCCAACCGGGCCTGAATCAGCGGCTTGGGCATGCCGCGCATGCGCATACCAAAGCTCAGGTTTTCTTGCACCGTCATGTGGGGATACAGGGCATAGGACTGGAACACCATGGCCAGGCCCCGGTCGCTGGGCACCGCATCGGTCATGTCCTGTCCGTCGATGAGCACCTGCCCGCTGCTGGCGGGTTCCAGGCCGGCCAAGATGCGCAGCAGCGTGGTCTTGCCGCAGCCCGATGGGCCGACCAGCACCACCAACTCCCCTTCTTCAATGCGCAGGTTGATGTCGCGCAGCACCACCTGCGCACCGAAGCGCTTGCCCAGAGACTTGAATTCGATGGTGGACATGGTGCTTGTGCGGTGGTCTCAGGTGGTGTTAGGCCTCGGCGCCGGGGGGCTCAATCGGCTGAGGTGTGCTGCGTGCGGCGGCGCAGCAGGTCCTCGGGCCAATGCCGCGCTGCGCCTTGCTGGTCCAGCCGTGTGAACAGGGTGTCGCGCGGCTCGCCGGGCTGCATCAGCGCTTGTGCGCCACAACCGTGGTCCACCAATACACCGGCCATGGTGCCGGCCGCTTCGCCAATGGCCCACTCCGCTGGATGCACACGGGTGCAGGCATTGGCCAGGTGGCTGACGCCCAGGTTTTTCGAGCCGGGCAGCAGGTTGTCGACATCGGTGGGCACGAGGCAGCCCAAGGGAATGACAAAGGGCTCGACCGCGGCGTTCACACTGTGACCCGATCGGCACGTCGGGTGAATATCCAAGGGGTACCAGGCAATGGCCACGCCTTCGCCCGTATCCGTGGGAGCGCGCATCAGATTGACCTGGGTCAGCGTGGTGCAGGCCCTCATGCGCCGTGACTCTCGAACATAGGGACGCTGCGCCATGCCATCAGCCGTTCCCAGCAGTTCAGGCGCGGGTTGCCAATGTGGATAGCCCTTGCCCCCATCGGGCCGGGGTGCCTCGGTCTGCAGCCAATGCAAGAGGCAGCGGGTGAGTTCTTGGGCCTGTGCATGCACGTAATCCCGGCCCTGGGGCCCGTCGATGAGCGGCGTGGTGGCACAGTCGTTTTGCGCCCAGTTCAGGAGGGTGACGTCCTGTGCAGGGCCAAGTCCGTGCTCCCACTGCGCGGCGCTGACGATGCGGCGGTAGCGCCACCAATCCAAGGCGGGGCTGTCTTCCTCAGCGCTGAAGGGCAGGCTGTGCGAGTGCCCCGCCGGGCGACCGGGCAAATGCGGGCTGAACAGGGCGTGTCGGTGCCCGGGGACGCCTTGTGCGCGCCAACGGGCATACCCTTCAGGCGCCGGGCCTACGGGCCCAGGCTGGGCCCAGCGGCGCAGGGCCATCACCTGGGTGATGGGTTGTTGGTCCAGGGGGTCGGCCTGCGCCGGTGCATCCGGTTCACCGAACTCCGACTGCGCTTCTTTGCCTATGCGGTAAGGCAGTTCGGCCAGCCACAGCAGTTCACCGGCGTCGGTCGCGTCGATGAACACCTGTGCCTGCAGTGTTTGGCTGTCGCCCTGCGGCCAGCGTTGTATGGTGACGCTGTCCACACGCGGGCCAGACCGTCTGACAGCCACAGGGCGGCACAGCCGCAGCAAGCTCAGCCGGCCTTGCGCCTGAGCAGGCTGCAGCAGGTGTTCAAACCATCGTGCGGCCAGCACGGGTTCGAAGCACAGTCGGCTGACCCAACCGTCGCCAGGGTTGCAGCCCTCGGTCATGCGGGCCTGGTTTCGAAAGCCGGCCTGGGCCTGGTAATGGGCGCGGATATCGCGCCGGAAACGAAGATAGCTCGCAGACGCTCCGCCCGATTCAATCCAGCTGTGCTCGTCCGGCGGTACCGCCTGCGCCGACATCTGACCCCCTATCCACGGTTCTTCGCACACCAGGACCACCCGATGGCCGGCTTGGCTGGCGCGCCACGCCGCCAGCACCCCGCCGAGGCTGGCCCCGATCACCGCGACATCGCAGTGCACGGGCGTCCTCATGCGCAGGCCTCCAGCTCGAGATCGACCTCAAAGCTGCGTCCCCAGGGCAGGGACAAGTTGGCCGCACAGTGGCTCAAGCCATGAGCCTGGGCAAAGTCGCGCGCGGCCGGCAGCACCAGTTCACGCGCGGCTTGCAGCAGGGCCTGGGGCGAGCACTGCGATTCATCCACCTGTGCCCGCAGCACCTGCCGCAGCTGGGCCTGGTACAGCAGGTCCTCCAGAAGGCGCAGGCTCAGGTTGCGGCGTGAGGGCGCCGTCTGTAACCGTCCGGCGCCCAAGACGCACTGGGCAAGCACACTGCCCAAGGTGTTGCTGGCCGTGTTCCAGCCCGCATACGCATCGGGCAGTGGGGTGCCGCGCTGCAGCCACTCGGGGTCGCCGCCATTGGCATAGGCCAGATCGGCCAGGGCCCAGGGCTGGCCCATGCTGTGCAGACGCTGCACAGCCTGCTGCCATTCCAAGCCCACGCCCCTCGGCTCGGGCAGGGGGATGCCCATGGCCCAATCGCCTTGCACCGGACCCTGGGTGTGCAGGGCCAGCACCACATCGGGCTGGGCTGCGGGGCCCACTTCAACCGCGCCCACGGCGGCCATCTGCGCCGCAACAGCGTCCTGGACGGGACGGTCTTCGTAACGCGCCCGCATTTGGCCCAAGCCTGTCGGGTCGCTGGGCAACAGCGCCACGCGCAAGGGGGGGCGGTCCTCGAGATGGGCAACCATTCGCGCACACAGGGTGTGCATCACCTCGTCGGCACCGGCGTAGATCGCCACCCGATCCTGCAAGCCCAAGGCCCTTGTGCGCGCCTGCAGCAGGCGGCGTTCAGCCACGTTCAGGCCCCACTCGGCGGTGTCGTCCTGCGGCAGCACCAGCCGGTCGATGAGCCCGCTGTGCACCGCTTGCAGTGCTTGCAGGGTCACCTGCAGGTTGCGCTGTCGCGTTTGCAGATAGTCCTGGCGGATGTTCGCGGGAAGCGACTGCTCCAAGCGCTCGACCTCGGCTTGGCTTTGTGCAGCTTGTGCGGGATGGGCCAGGTGCCGCGCCCGGTCTTGGTGGTAGGACCAGGCCCACAGCTGCGGCCCATGTTCGGCCCAATAGGCCTTCTCTTCTTCGGCTACCGCGTTATTGGAAATGCGCATCGTGGCCGCAAAGGCATAGATGGGCAGCGTGGGGACCTGGCGGCGCAGCTGCTGCACCAGGGCCAACCGGTCCAACAGGCTTTGTTCGGGGTCTTCGATGAAGCGCGAGGGCACCAGGCCGCCGTACACCAGCATGTCCAGCGACAGCACGAAGCCATCGACGTGTGCGGCCTGCTGCAAAAGCCAGTCACAAAGGGCTTGGCGGTCACCCGGGCGTCGAAGGTGGCCCAAGAGGGAGACCGGCGGCATGCGCAGCTCCCATCCTGCACAGGCCACCAGGTCCTGCACCTGGCTGCGGACCACCGGGCGGGCGTCCACCGGGATGGCCGCCAGCGCCCGCTTCATACCTGGCCCCCCATCGATGTGCTGCGCAGGGTGATCAGCTGATGGGGCGCTACGGTGTGCAACTCCATGGATAAGCCGACGTCGGGTGCCTGCCCTTGGCCAGGGGTGGGTACTGAGGGCCAGGCCCGCCCATCGGCATACACCCGGGCCCATGCACCCCGTGGCAAGGGCAACTCCACGGCGGCCTGGCTGGGGTTCCACAAACGAAGCTCCATTTGCCCACCCTCGAGCCGGCGGCAGGCGCTGAGCTGCAGGGGGGTGTCGGGCAGGTTCAGGGTGTCCCCCCAATGCTGCGCATGGCCGCGCAGCACGCGCACGGGACGCCTGAAGGCCTGAGCCTCTTGCAACAGCGCATGGGCCGGGGCATGCGCTGAATGCGCAACCAACACCCAGTCGAAATGATCAACGCCCAAACACTGGGCTTGTGGCGTGGGCAGGTCAGGCCCAGCGCCTACGCCGCGGGTGCGCAGGTCACGCCGTGACATCCAGCCCACGCTGCGCACCAAGGTCATGGCCAGGGCCAGCCCACCTCCATGGCCTGGCTGGGTGTTCACACAAGGGTCTTGTATGAGCTCATGCTCGTTCAGTGCTCGGTGGGCCACCCACCATGGACCGGCGGCGATCGCACTCAGGCTGGGCTGCACGCTCACCGGTGCTTCGCCTCGGCCAATGGGCTCGGGAACCGAGGCCAACACCACGGGATGTGGGGTCCATGCAAAGGCCGTGTCGCGCCAGGTGTGGGGCGTTTCAGCGGGTACACCGCCCAACACCAGGCGGGTGCGTTGGTCCTGCGCTTGGTTGTCCCAGCGCAGCTTCAGATGCAGCTGCGGTTCGTCCCCCAAAAGGCGCAGGCGCAGTTCACCGCTGCACACCACCGTGTGGTCCGAGGGCTGCAGCCGTTGTTCGTCCAGCCCCTGTGGCACCCGCCACTCCAGGCCCAAGTGCAGCTCTTGCACCGTGGCGTCGCTGCGCTGCCCCAACACCTGCCAAGCCGGATTGAGCAGCGTGGCGCCAGCCGGCAGCGGGCTGTGGTTGTAGGTGTCGCCCGCATCGGCCTGCATCATCAAGCGCAAGGGGCGCGCCAGCGCGGGGCGGTGCCGCCGGTCGGTCAGGAGCAACTGGCCTTGAGCATCGAGTTCAACCTGCCAAGCGGCATTGCCCATCTGAACAGGACCGCGTGGTGTGGCCGCCATCGGCGCCGTGCAGGGCGCCGCCACCACTCGCAGCGCGGTGGCGCCCAGCCCTTGAAGCGTCAGCTGAACGGCGACGGTGTAACGGTGTCCGTCGATCCGCTCGGGAAACTCGTCCAGCGGCGAGATCAACTCAAAAGCAGGCTCAGTCGCCAACACCACCATGGGGACCGCTTGCCCTTGTGCATCGACCACGCCCCAGTCGCTGCGCGCCGGGCCTTTGAGAAACAGCTGTGCTTCGAACCAGGCGTGGCGAGACCACGGCAGCGGGTTGAAGACCGTGAAGCGGCTGTCGTCATCGAATACGGCCGCCTCGCGCACCGATGTGCCGTGTCGGTCCCATTCCACCAGACCGGCGTGGTGCATCAGGCGCTGCTCCAGCGCGTCCAGG
>RGEP01000098.1 GCA_009918225.1 Betaproteobacteria bacterium
CCTTCGCTGCACAATCCGAACGGCTGGCTTCCCTCTCTGCAGCATCACTTCATCATATGCCTTCACCGTGTGGGCGGTTGGTTGTGGGTGCTGTGCATGGCGGGTGTGGCCAGCCTGTCGTTCGCCATCCAAGGACCGAACGGGTACTCCTGGATCCATGGGCTGTCGGTGTTCACCTTGATTACCTTGGTCGCTGGAGTCACCTTCGCCCGCCTGCATCGGGTGCAGCACCATCGCAACACCATGATGTCGCTCTATGCGGGGGCTCTCGTGGTGACGGGCCTGTTCACGCTCTTGCCCCAGCGGCTGATCGGCTCGGCGCTGTGGAAGTTCCTGGGCCAGAGCGCAGGCATGGGTGGGAGTTAGGCCCAGCGGCTCAGCTTTGATGACTCACAGGGTCACCGTTCCGCCCACCAGCGGCGTCACATCCCCGCCCACCCAAACCAGCTGACCTTCACGCTCCAGCACCACACGGCCATCCCGGCCCAGCGCATGGCCCTGCGACACCACATATCGCGCCGGGGCCAAGCCAGCGCCCATCATCCATTGGGCCAGCCCGGCATTCAGGCTCCCGGTCACCGGGTCTTCCAGGGCTCCGCTGAAAAAGGCCCGCACTTCGAACAAAGGCGCCTCTTCATGATCGACGCAGGCATGTGCGCCGACCAGGCCAATCTTGAGGTCCCCCATGGCCGCACGGTCCGGGCTGACCGCCCGCACCGCCTGCGCATCGGCCAGCTGCACCGCCAACCAGCCGGGGCCGTTGTCTACCCATTGGTGGCGCAGCACCTGGTCCGCGGGAATACGAAGCGCGGCGCAAACGCGGGCCAACAGGGCTTCGTCCAGCGGACCCGTGCGCCGCAGCGGTGGTGCTGCGAACGCCAGGCGTTCACGTCCCTCGACGGGTGTGCGACGAACCCTCACCAAACCCACGCCGCACTGCTGCACCACCACCCCCGCCTCGCGCGGCTGGCCCCCCGCGGCCAACCACGCCCAAGCGGTGCCGATGGTTGGGTGGCCCGCGAAGGGCAGCTCCCCAAAGGGCGTGAAGATCCGCACACGGTAATCGGCGCCCGCCTCGGTGGGCGCCAGCACAAAGGTGGTCTCTGACAAGTTGGTCCAGCGCGCAAACGCCGCCATCTGCGCGTCGCTCAGGTCATGCGCATCGTGAACAACGGCCAGGGGGTTGCCCAGCAGGGGCCGAGCGGTGAAGACATCTATTTGATGGAATGGGCGCTTGCGGGTCATTTTGGTGTTCTCCAGGCCGTAAAGATAAGTGATGGCAAGGCAGCGGGGAAGCGAGGGCAGCACACGCCACTTCTCATCCAGCCCTTGCGGCGCGGGGCAGCTTGCCGCTATGGTCGCGGTTCAGGAGGATGCGCCATGAAGTGGCCAGAGCTTGCCGATATCGAAACGAGGGTGCCACCTCCCGAGGGATGCAGGGTGACCAGGCTGAATCGCAGTGACATTCCCCTGCTGATCGATTCGATCAGGCGGTGGTACCCCGACGTTGCGGTGGGTGGTGCAAGCTGCTACCTCACCCAAGCCTTCTTCGAAACAGATGCAACGCTGGAAGGCGAGGTCGACAAGCCGCTGTTGGTGGTGATGGTGTGGAAGGGGGAAGCCCTCGTGGGCTTTGTCTCCTGGGATTGGGAGGAAGCGCCGCAAGCCCTCTATGCGCGATTCGGGGTGGTTGATCCCGAGCATCGAGCCTTGGGCATGGGAACCTTCAGCATGCAGTTTGGCGAGGCGCTCGGTCGCTTGATGGGCGCGGGATTCATCTATTCCATGTGCACCTTGAAGATGCCCAATATGCAAAAGGCCTTTGAGCGAGCCGGCTACCGCCTGCTCGGGTTTGCGCCTGGGTACGACCGAGAGCTTGTTTCGCCTGGTGTGGTCAAACGGGTCTTCGAGGCTTACTACGCCAAGATCCTGGTGCCGCATGATCAGCTTTCGGTGCCGCAGATCAAGAACATGACGCCCCAGACGCTGGCCCTGTTCCAGGCACTGTTTCCTGAGTTCCTTGTGGAGTCAAACGCCACATGAGCACGCCCATCCACGTCGCGCAGACCACACAAGCCGATCGGCTGCTGGCCACCACCTTGTTGGCCTTTTGCACCGACCCCTTTGTAAGCTGGGCCTTGCCGCTTCAAGCTGACGTCCAAATCGTGCGTGCCATGGAGCAGCTCGGGAACACATGAACCCTTCAAACCTTTCCCCCATCGTGGCCGGCGTCTGGCGCATGGCCGAATGGAACTGGACCCCACAGCAGCGGCTGCGCTGGATCGAGCAGTGCTTGGAGCGGGGCATCACCAGTTTTGATCACGCCGACATTTACGGGGGCTACACGGTCGAAGCCCTGTTTGGCCAAGCGCTGGCGCTGTCGCCAGGCTTGCGCCATCGCATGCAGCTGGTGACCAAGTGCGGCATCAAGTTGGTCCATGCGCAACGACCTGCGCATCAGGTCAAGTCCTACGACACCTCGGCTGCACACGTGGTGGCCTCGGTCGACAACTCGCTGCGCGAGCTGGGCACCGATCATCTGGACCTGCTGTTGATCCACCGCCCCGACACCCTGATGAACCCGCAGGAGCTGGCGCAAACCTTTGAGCGCCTGCACCGTCAGGGAAAGGTGCGCAGCTTCGGCGTGTCCAACCATTCGGTCTCCCAGTTCGCCCTGCTGCACCGCCAGCATCCCTTGGTGACGAACCAAATCGAGTGTTCGGTTTTGCAGATGAAGGCGCTGGCCGATGGCACGCTAGACCAATGCCTGGAACTGGGCATTCGCCCCATGGTCTGGTCCCCGTTGGGGGGAGGGCGGCTTTTCACGGCCCAGGATGAACAGGCGTCACGGGTGCGGGCCGTGCTTCAGAAGCTGGCCCAGGAGTACCGTGCGACACCTGCCACCATGGCCCTGGCGTGGCTGCTTCGTCACCCCAGTCGCCCGATTCCCATCACGGGAAGTCAACGGGTACAGGCGCTGGACGAAGCCGTGGCGGCGCTCAGCATCGGCCTATCGGCTGAACATTGGTACGAGCTGTGGCAGGCCAGCATGGGGCATGGGGTGCCTTGAAGGTTTCGCGCCGGCCCCAGATCACCAGCCAGCCGATGCACCTTCAGCGGTAGGTGGCCAGATGAATGCTGGTCTCGGTGTTGCGGATGCCGCGCACCAACCGGATGCGTTCGAGCACCTGCGAAAGGCCGGCCGTGGACGGAGCCTCAATTTCGGCCAGCAGGTCCCAGCGTCCATTCGTATCGTGCAAGGCCACCACTCCAGGCTCGCCCAATAGGCTGGCCGTCACCTGTCGCACGACGTTTCCCTCGACCTGCACGCCCATCCACGCGCGTATGCGCTCCGGTTCAGCTTCGGGACGCAAGCGAACGGTGTAGCCCAGGATCACCCGCTGGTCCTGCAGCTTGCGCATGCGGTTGTTGACCGTACCGCGCGAGACACGCAGCTTGTGCGCCAAGTCGGCGATGCTCAGGCGCGCGTCTTGTCTAAGCAGGGCAATGAGGTGTTGGTCCAGTTCATCCATTGCCATATTGTTATTTTTGATTGCCGAAATAACAAGTTTTCTGCCATTTTTGATCATCTTTGGCTATTCTGCTTGACGCGGACAAGGTGAACACTGGCGGCTCCTGGAGATCCACCTTGGACACCACCTTCGCCTCAGCCACGGTGCTGCTGCTTTTGGTCACCGACCCTTTCGGCAACATTCCGGTGTTCGCCAGTGCCCTGCAAGCGGTGCCACCGGATCGCCGTTGGCGCGTCATCTTGCGAGAACACGCCATTGCCCTGGTCGTGCTCTTGGTGTTCATGTTTTTGGGGCGGGGCTTGTTGGAACTGCTGGGCCTGCGCGAAAGCGCCCTGCAGTTGGCTGGTGGAGTGGTGCTGGGCCTGATTGCCATCCGCATGATCTTCCCGCCAGCGCCAGGTCTTGAATCCGAACCCCCGCAGGAGCCGTTGGTCGTGCCCTTGGCCATTCCCGCCATTGCCGGTCCGTCGGCCTTGGCCACCGTGATCTTGTTGGCCAGCCAGGCGCCACAGCGCCGCTCAGAATGGATCGCAGCCCTGTGCATCACCATCGTGGTCGGTGCGCTGATCCTGTTGCTCGCCGACCGCATTCAGCATGTACTGGGGCCTCGCTTTGTGATCGCGATGGAACGCCTGATGGGTTTGATCCTGGTGGCGGTGGCGGTTGAGATGATCCTGCGTGCGCTGGTCTGCCTGCAATGAATCGCATCCGTATCCACAGCCATCATGACGATGTCCTTTGGCTGCGCCTGGCTCAGGAGCTCGACATCAAGCCCCTGGACTGAGGGGCAGCCTGGGGCCGCTGGGCCTTGGCCGTCTGCCCCTGTTCGCGTGTCGGCATCGGCACTGGCGCCGCTTGGCCTCTACTACACTGCTTTCAGTTCCCCAGCCCAGTGGTCTGCACAAGGACGGAGGTCCACCGATGCCAACGCGCAAGGATCTCGTCCATATGAGTTACTGCAGCCAAGCGCTGTTGCCGATAGGGCAATCCGACCTTGACCGCCTCCTGCAAGTCTCGCAACACAACAACCAGCGAGATGGCATCACCGGGTTGTTGACCTTCAGCGGCGAGGTCTTCGTTCAGTTTCTCGAAGGCCCGTCCGATGCCGTGAGCCGCCTGATGGGCCGGATTCAGGGCGACGCCCTGCACCGCGATGTGATCGTCCTGTCGGAGGGGGCCGATCATGAACGCGTCCTGCCCGGATGGGACATGGAGCTGGTGGCCCGCGAGGAAGCCCACCAGGTTCTCCGTGCGGCGTTGGGCGAAGCCGACCGCTACGACAAGGTGATCGGCCTCAGCCGATTGCTCGCCAAGCTCGATCCGCATCGCTACAGCGGCGGCTGAGGCGCCCGGGGTGGCGCAGCACCCCGGGCCTGTTCGTAAGCGAAGGGCTTCAGCGCACCTGCGACACCGGTGCCGGTGGCAGCGCTTGGCCACCTGGGCCGGCCGTGAAGTTCAGCGGGCTCACCGCTGTTTGCTGGCCTACGCCGGGCTTGCTCCAGTCACACACACCATCAGCGAAGACCGCTTGCAGGCGGGCCCATTGCCCATCGCTGAAGGTGCCTGCCGCATAGTCATTGCGCAACAGGGGCTTGAGCTGGCACTTCAGCACATCTTCGGCGCGAGGGCCGCCGGCCACCTGGCGTGGCGACAAGCTGGGCTTGAGGAAGGGGTCAGCGTCGCAGGTCGCTGCACTGCTGACCTTTACTGACTGCGTAGCATCGCTGGGCAAGAGGCAGAAGTCAGACGTGCTGCTCGGCCTGGCACTGCGCACCTTGGCCTCGATGCTCGCGCTGCTGTTGTCTGCCTTGACTGCGGTCAGCCAGCTGTCCATCGCCAAGAAGGCATCGAAGGCCATGGTTCCCGGGGGTGTGAGGCCGGTTCGGGCATATCGCCACATCGCCTGGTTGTTGGCATTGCCCGCTTCGGCCACGATGCGGTCGCGGATGGCAAAGCTGTACCACTGGTGGTGGATGGGGATCGCGTTGGCTCCCGCGGTGATGCCAGGCGGGACATTGATGTTGCTGTCGTCCCAGCCCCGCATGTCGATCATCGCGGTCTTGGCCAGGTTCTTGCCGCTGGCCACAATCCCGGCCCGATAGGCAATCGGCAGTGCATCGGCATCGGCCGTGGTGCGCGCTGCACGTGGCGTGCTGTCGCGGTCGATGCCCCCGACGATCTCATTGAGGGTGACGAACTCCTCGGCTGAAATGGCGCCGTCGCGCAGTGCCTTTAATCCATATTGGACACCGACGTTGTCGCGCGTGTCCTTGGCCTGGCCTGACGCGACCTTGCCCCAGATCGATTCAGCCCAACTCCAAGCGTTGCAGCGCGGCAAGCTGGCGGTGGCGGTCGCGTTGGCCGGGTCGTACACCGCGCTGTTGGGCAACTCGCAGTTGTTGGTGGCCGTAGCAGCCTGGAAGATCGACCCCGCTGCGTTGATGACCGTGCGCTGGAAGTAAAGCCCGGCGCGTCCATTGCTGCCAAAGGCGTTGTACCAAGCGTGGCAGGCGCTCTGGTCTGTGTGGCCGTTGATAGCCGCCTTGCGTGCGTCAATCTGCGCCTGGGTCTGACCCGTCATCAGGGCCATCCACTGGGGCTTTTGGTAGGCCTCCACCAACAGCACGCAGTCGCCCACTTCCAAGGAGGTGGTTTCGGAATCGGGGTAGGTGCAGGTGGTGGTGACGCCATCCAGCAGGCCGGGCATGATGGACGCGGTCATGTTGGAGTTGATCGAGCCGCCAGAGCATCCCGAGCCGATGGTGAAGCGGATGGGCCCGTAGGTGTCGGCGATGTGTTCTTTCATCATCATCACCGTTTCACTCATCATCACGCGGTTCGAATTGCGCGCCGAGTCGGTCATGCTGTTGGCCACCACCATCACGCCCCGTGCCAGTTGTAAGTCGCTGCCACTCCATGCCGTGGCTGGGCGGGCCTGGCGCCGGGGTTGACCGGTGCTGACACCGAAGTTGAAGACCACCTTGCCATTCCAACCGGCTTGCGGTGACAGTGGGCTCCAGGTTTTGCTGGGATCGTGCAAAACCGCAATGTCGTAGATGCCTCGGTTCAGGGTACCGCGCTCCACTCGGACGATGTAGGGCATGGTGACGCCGGCATCGTTTGTGGTGGTGGCCATGTCCGCCGGCGTGCTGCCCACCGTGTAGGGCTTGAAGCACAGGTTGGCGGCTGGTACCGGGTTGCTGGGCACTGTGGTGGCTGTAGCACTGATGGCCGCCGTGGGGTCTGGCAGGCCCAGGCTGCAGCCCGCTGCGGTGCTGCGGTAATAGAGTTTGAATTCGCTGGGGATGTTGCAGTTGGCATCGGGCGCGCCACTCAAGCCGCTGGCGTTGCGCGCGGGTTCGTTCCCATTGACCGCTTGTTGAACCGGGGTCGCGCAGTA
>RGEP01000099.1 GCA_009918225.1 Betaproteobacteria bacterium
GCGCGCCGCAGCCCCGACTTTCTGATCATCGCCCGCACCGATGCCCGCACCGCCTTGGGCCTGGATGAAGCGCTCAGACGTGCGCAGGCTTACGCGGATGCTGGAGCCGACATCCTGTTCGTGGAGTCACCCGAGAGTGTTGAAGAAATGCGCCACATCACTGCCACGCTGGACAAGCCCCTGTTGGCCAATATGGTGGAAGGTGGACGCACGCCGGTTCTCAGCCCGCAAGAGCTGCAGGATATTGGATACCGCTTGGCCATCTTTCCGGTGTCTTCCTTGCTTGCCGCAGCGCAGGCCATGCAGGACACCTACGCCCGGCTCAAGCAGCTGTCCGGCAGCACGGCCAAGGGCCTCGCGCCGGATCAAGGCGCGCTGGCGTCTGGGCCGGCCTTGATGCCGTTCTCGGAGATGACCCAGCTGATGGGCTTCGAAGAGGTGTGGGACTTTGAGCGCCGGCATGCGCATGACTGACGGTCGTCAGAGGCACGCCATTTCTTTACCCTTTCAATTCGAGGCACCACAAACATGAAGTCCATCCCGGTTCCGCGCGCGCTTATCAACGCCTTCCGTTCGGCCGCGCTGTCGGTTGCGGTTGTTGCGGGTCTGGCAACCCCTCTGGCCTCGACGCCGGCTCAGGCCCAATCGGCTGCTGAGGCCTGGCCCAACAAGCCCCTGCGCCTGATCGTGCCCTTCGTGCCTGGGGGCGTGACCGACACGAGTGGCCGGGTGATCGCGGAGTTCTTGGGCAAGCGCCTGGGGCAGCAGGTGGTGGTGGACAACAAGCCTGGTGCGTCCGGCAACATCGGCACGCAACTGGCGGCCACCGCTGCACCCGATGGCTACACGCTGCTGCTGGGCTTTGACGGGACCCTGGTGATCAACCCCCATGTGTTTGCCAAGGTTCCCTTCGACACCCAGAAGGACTTTGTTCCTGTGGGCAAGATTGGCGATGCGGTGCTGATCCTCGTGGCCAACCCCGGTGTGAAGGCCAACACCCTGCAGGAGGTGCTGTCCTTGTCCAGAAGAGAGCAGGGCGGTTTGCCCTACGGCACCTCGGGGATCGGCGGCACGCCGCATATTGCCGGCGAGTTGCTCAAACAACGCACGGGCGCGCAACTCACCCATGTGCCCTACAAGGGCGGTGGACAGGCCATCACCGACGTCATTGGTGGGGCCATCCCTCTCGTGTACACCGCAGTGGCGGGTGCTCAGTCGCACGTGAAGAGCGGCAAGCTCAAGGCTATCGCGGTCAGCAGCCCGGTGCGATCACCGGCATTGCCTGAGGTGCCCACCTTCATCGAAAGCGGCGTGACCGATTTCGCGGTCAGTTCCTGGGTGGGCTTGTTGGTGCCGGCGCGCACGCCTGCGGCCATCGTCCAGCGGCTCAACAGTGAACTCAACGCGGTGTTGGCTGATCCCGCCTTGAAGGAGCGCCTGGCCGTGCTGGGCATCGACCCCCGCCCGGGCAGCCCTGAGCAGTTTGCCGAGGAAATCAAGCGGGATCTTGCGCGTTATGAAGGCGTGGTCAAGGCCGCTGGCATCAAGGCCGAGTGAGTCGCGCGAGTCGCGCACCAGCATGAAGCAGCCGTGCCTCTTGCGCATGCACACAGCTGGCATTGCCCTTGTGGCTCAAGGCACAACGTGTCATGCCCCGCGTCCGGGTACGGACAAACGAGACCGGCCCTGTAGCGGGGCTGGCCGCAGCACACCAAGGAAGACCGCCTGATGATGAGCCCGAACCGACCCCTGGTCTTGGCAGCCCTGTTGGCCTTGGCCCACGCTGTTGTGCTCGCGCAGACCCCCGCAGCGCGCGCTTCGGCTGAGGACACCGACCCCATCGTCCGCCAGATCCTGGCCGATATCTCCCCGCAGCGTATCGAGCGGCGCATCAGGGCGCTGGTGGCGTTTGAGACGCGCCACACGCAATCGGAAACCGAATCCGATACCCGCGGCATTGGCGCTGCGCGGCGTTGGATTGAAAAGGAGTTGCGTGAATGCGCCCGCGCCACGGGCGGTGCGTTGAAGGTGGAGATGCAAAGCCACCTTGAGCCCGCGGGCAGGCGCCTGAGCCGGCCCACGGAGCTTGTGAATGTGGTGGCCACGCTGCCCGGTGCATCGGCTGCTGCAGGCCGCGAACGCGTCTTGGTGGTCAGCGGACACTACGACTCCCGCAACAGCGATGTCAATGACCCGGTCGGTGCCGCCCCGGGTGCCAATGACGATGCTTCGGGTACCGCGGTGTCGATGGAGCTGGCTTGTGTGATGGCCCAGCACCGGTTTGACGCTACCCTCATCTTCATGGCCGTGCCTGGCGAGGAGCAGGGGCTCTTGGGCGCGGCGGAGTTTGCGCGCCAAGCCCGGCGAAAGGGCCTCAACATCGAGGCCATGATCACCAACGACATTGTGGGCAGTCCGCGCGGTGACTTCGGCCAGTACGACCCCAAGCGCCTGCGCCTGTTCGCTGATGGGGCCGACCCCCTGTTGCGAGCCCTGGTCGCCTCGCAAGCCAACGCCTCGCCCAGCGAGGAAGACCAGCGCATCTTCGCGGCCATCCGGGAACAGCTGCAGCCCATTGCCTTGGCCGGTGGTGGCGAAGACCTGCCCACCCACCAGCTGGGCCGGCACCTGAAGGCCGCAGGTGAACGCTACCTGCCGGGTTTCACCGTTCAGATGATTCAAAAGCGCGACCGCTATCTGCGCGGCGGCGACCATCTGCCCTTCCTGGAGCGCGGCTACTCGGCGGTGCGCTTTACCGAGCCGTTTGAGAACTTCCGGCACCAGCACCAAAACCTGCGCACTGAAAACGGCGTGCGCTACGGTGACCTGCCCGAGTTCGTTGACTTTGCTTACGTGGCCGATGTGGCCCGCATCAATGCCGCGGGACTGGCCACCCTGGCCCTGGCTCCGCCCCCTCCGCGCGGCGTGAAGTTGGACGCCACCGAGCTCACCAACGACAGCACCTTGCTGTGGGAAGCCAGCCCTGGCGCGGCTGCCTACCGCGTGGTGTGGCGCAGCACCGACTCAGCCACCTGGCAGCACAGCCGCGATGTGGCGGCGGGCACCCTCCGCGTGACGCTCGAAGGCATCAGCAAGGACAACGTGGTGTTTGGCGTGATGGCGCTTTCGGCACGGGGCCACCCCAGCTTGGCGGTGTATCCGCTGCCTTTGTTGCGGCGCTGATCGCCTACCAACTGCCGACGTTGGACATGCTGGTCCAGGGCTCCGCAGGGGGTAGGGGGGTGCCCTTTTGCAGCAACTCGATGCTGATTTGGTCTGGGCTGCGAACGAAGGCCATGCGGCCGTCGCGAGGCGGGCGGCTGATGACCACGCCATGGGCCTGCAGCCGCGCGCAGGTTTCGTAGATGTTGTCCACCCCAAAGGCGATGTGCCCAAAATTGCGCCCGCCGCTGTAGACCTCGGGGTCCCAGTTGTAGGTGAGTTCAACTTGGGCCTGTTCGTCTCCAGGGGCAGCCAAGTAGATCAGTGTGAAGCGGCCCGCTTCACTGGAGTACTCGCGAAGCACCTGAAGCCCCAGGGCGTCACGGTAGAAGGCCAACGATTGTTCGACGTTGGATACGCGAACCATGGTGTGCAGGTATTTCATCCCCAGCATTTGACCGCAAGTCGGCCGATGCTGCAGGCCAGGTGCAACCAGCGGCGACTTTGTCGCCGGCTTGGCACGGCAGCCCCTGCGTTGTTCAGCGCCAGCCGAACAAGGCCAGGCGGCGGTAGATCAGGGCATAGGCCAGCGCGAACCCCACCAACCCCGCCCACGCTGCCGCGGGGACATTCCAAAGCCAAGCCCCCAGGCCAGCCGGGGCGCACGCGATCAGCCACACGAAAGGCGACACACTGGCGTTCTGCATCACCGTGGGCCAATGCCCTAGGCGCTTTCGGGCCAGTCGGCACTTCACCAGCGAGTGCAGGTGCAGCCGATCCGGGTGCATGGCGGGATGAGCCCGTCGGATGCGGCGCGCCACGCTAAAGGCCACTTCCATCACGGGATAGGCGCAGGCTAACAACACTGCAACGGCGCTGACCTCAGGGTTGCGCTCAATCAGCAGGACCGCCAGCCACCCAAGCCAGAAGCCCAGGACATAGGCGCCGCCGTCGCCCAGGAAAATCTTGCCCAGCGGGAAGTTCACCAGCAGAAAACCGACCACAACCGCTGCGGAGGCAAACAACAGACCTGCCAGCACGACATCCTCAGCCTGCACAGCGATGGCACCCAGTGCGCCAAACGCAATGATCACCAAGCCGCCCGCTAAGCCGTTGAAGCCGTCCACGATGTTCACCGCGTTGGCCACGCCACCCACGGCGAATGCGGTGAACGCCACCGCCAAAGGCCACCATCCTTGCAGCAATTGATCCAACCATCCCACGCCGGTGTGGGCCAGGGCCGTATCGGTGAGGAAACTCGCGAGCACGCCGCTGGCCACGGTGGCCAAGAGCCTCAGCCGGGCGCCAACCCGCTTGGTCAGGTCTTCGGCCAATCCGAACAAAAACGCCGGCAGAGCGGCCATCAGCATTGGGCCCAGCAAAGCCTGTGCTTCGGAGGAGCCTTGCGCGTAGACGGCGCACAAGCCTGCGAGGATCCCCACGCCACCAATTCGGGGCGTCGGCTGCGTGTGGAATTTTTGTATTCCTGCTGCACTGTCCAGGGTGTAGCGGCCGTGCCAACCCTGTGTCCAAACAAGGATCCAACAGGTCAGGAATGCCGATACTGGCCCGAATAAGTCGGTGAAGCTCAAGTCTTGTTCCAGGTTCGCCACCAACGTGCCAATCCCTTGAGACCATACAGGCAAAGCAGGCACCCCAAGGTGTCGCCGATCCACATGGGGATGAAAGCGGGTTCTCTGTCCAGTGCCGCGTAGTAGGCCTGGTGCAGGATGCTGCTGAACAGTCCGAACACCGCTGCCAGGACCCAAAGCATGCGCGCGTTGAGGTTCTCCAAATTGGGATGCAGACCCAGTCGCTGCATCGCCACTGCGCGTGCCAGGACGGGGCCAGCCGCCGTTACAGCGGCACCCGTGAACAGCAGCACCCCGCTGATGGCGGGGTCTCGGGCGCCCATCCAAAGGCTGGCCAGGAAAATGGCAACGGTGCCCTGAAGCGGGAGCACCAGGGCGTAGCACATGCGAAGGCCGGCGGGCAGGTAGATCCAATTCACGCCGCTGGTCACCTCGGTGAAGTGCAGGAGGTGTTCATTGCCAATGGCCAGCGCAACGAGGCCAACAGCCATCGCCAAGGTGGTGAGAAACGTATTCACGGTGTTGTGTGACCGCAGTGAGGTTGGCCAACATCACCCGTCTTAGACGCGGTCCACGGCCTCTCGCATCAGCTCACCCATGCGGGTGAAGTACGCCTGCCCCTGCTCGGTGGCCACCACATGCCGAACGCGCGCATCCTGGGCAGAAGGCTCAAAGCTCAACAAGCCCTTGGAGCGCAGCGTCTTCAGACGCCGCTGGACCGTGCTCGGACTGGCGCCAGCCAGCATGTTCATCGCTGACAAGACCGTCACCGACTCCCCTCGGCTCCAATGCAAGGCCAGTTCCTGCATCAGGCGTTCTTCCTGGGGGTCCAAGGTCATACCCGAGGGCAGGACCTCGATGGCCCGCATCAGGTTGATGAATCGCACAAAGGCGTTACGGGGAAGTTTTTCATCCATGCCCAGCAGTTTATCCTCGGTGCTGATCAATTTGATCATCACCGAGGTCCTGGGCGGGCTTCAAGTGCCTTTGGGCAGCGGTGGCCATTTCTGGCCTACAGCCGCCTCACCCCGCCGCCCGCTCCCGCTCGCGCAAGCGGAACCGTTGGATCTTGCCCGTGGCCGTCTTGGGGAGTTCGCCCACGAATTCGATGTACCGGGGGTACTTGTAAGGGGCCAAGCGGTCCTTGACGAAGGCCTTGAGCTCGGCTTCGTTGGTTTGCTGGTCGGCCTTCAGGACGACGAAGGCTTTGGTCTTGGTCAGGCCGTCTTCGTCTTCCTTGCCAATCACAGCGGCCTCCAGCACGGCGGGATGCTGCACCAAGGTGGCCTCGACTTCGAAGGGGCTGACGTAGATGCCGCTGACCTTGAGCATGTCGTCGCTGCGGCCGCTGTAGGTGTAGGTGCCGTCGGCATTGCGCACGTACTTGTCACCGCTCTTGGTCCAGCCCCCCTGGAAGGTCTCGCGGCTCTTTTCGCGGTTGGCCCAGTACATCAGTGCTGATGAGGGGCCCTTGATGTACAGGTCGCCAGGTTCCCCTTCCGGCACGGCGCCGCCGTCTTCGCCACGCAGTTCAATCTCATAGCCTGGCACGGGCCAGCCGGTGGTGCCGTAGCGAACCTGCCCGGGCCGGTTGCTCAGGAAGATGTGGAGCATCTCGGTGGAGCCGATGCCGTCCACGATGTCCACGCCGAAGTGCTGTTTGAAGCGCTCACCCAGCTCCGCCGGCAGGGCCTCGCCCGCCGAGGAGGCCATGCGCAGCGCGGTTTGCGCTTTTGAGGGCAGTTGGGGGTGGGCCAGCATGCCGGCGTAGCCGGTGGGTGCGCCGAAGAAGATGGTGGGCTTGAGGCCTGGGGCGCCAGCGCCGCCTTCGGTCCAGCGCTTGAACACCGCCTCAGGCGTGGGCCGGTCGGCCAAGAGGACCGTGGTGGCTCCCACCGTCAGGGGGAAGGTCAGGCCGTTGCCCAGGCCATAGGCGAAGAAGAGCTTGGCGGCGCTGAAGCAAACGTCGTTTTCGGTGAGTTGCAGGAGGCGACGGCCATAGAGCTCGCCGGTGTGATACGGGTTGGCGTGGGTGTGCACCGTGCCTTTGGGGCGGCCGGTGCTGCCGCTGGAGTACAACCAGAAGCCCGGGTCATCGGGGTGGG
>RGEP01000100.1 GCA_009918225.1 Betaproteobacteria bacterium
GGCCGCATGGGTGGTGCCGCCCTTGGAGGTGACTTGGGCACGCAGCTCAGCTGGCGACAAGGGCGACTGCTGGGCCAACATCGCCGCACCCAAGATGGTCTGAATCGCCATCTCGCGCCCCTGGGATTCGTCCAGGCCCATGCGCTGAGCGGCTTCCACCATGGCCTCAATCAAATAGAAGCCATAGGCCGGCCCCGAGCCCGACAAGGCCGTCACCGCATCAAGGTCCGCTTCCTGGCGAACCCACACGCTGCGGCCGGTGGGCGCAAACAAGCGCTCGACCAGCGCACGCTCATCTGGCGCAACCGACGGCCGTGCATACAGGCCCGCCACGCCTTGGCCAATGAGCGCAGGGGTGTTGGGCATGGCCCGAACGATGCGCGCGCTGCCACTGGCCGCTTCCAGGGCCGCGCAGCGTATGCCGGCCATCACGCTGAGTTGCAGCGCGCCGCCCACGAAAGCGGCGCACGGGGCCGCCGCTTCACGAAACAACTGCGGCTTGACGGCCCACACCACCACCGAGGCCCGGGCCAGGGCTGCATCTGCAGCGGCCTGCGCCCGCACGCCAAACCGATCCTGCAAAGCCTGGCGCTGCTCGGGCAGGGGCTCCACCACCACCAGGCTGGCAGCGGCCGTCCCGCTTTGGACCAGGCCGCCAATCAAGGCGCTGGCCATATTGCCGCCGCCAATGAAGGCGATGGTGGGGGTTGGACCGGTCGACTGGGTCTGTGCGTTCATCGAGCCGCAGTGTAGGGTGGCCCCAGCGCTTTGGGCAGGCCCCGTCAGGATGACAAACCGGGGCGGCCAAGGGCCGTCAACGCGGTGCAACCGCGGGGCAGGGGCTCAGTTCTTTCGCATCAGGGTGCTTTTGCCGAACAGGCTTTCCACCAGGTCCACCGCCAGCATGGCGGTCTTGTTGCGCACATCCAGCGCGGGGTTGAGTTCCATGATGTCCAGGCTGGCCAGCCGTCCGGTGTCGGCAATCATCTCCATGCACAGCTGGGCTTCGCGGTAGGTGGGGCCACCGGGCACCGTGGTGCCCACACCGGGGGCAATCTCGGGGTCCAGGAAGTCCACATCGAAGCTCACATGCAAATGGGTGTGCTCGTCCAGGGTGGCCAAGGCCAGCTCCATGGCATGGCGCATGCCCATCTCGTCGATGAAGCGCATGTCGAAGACCTCCAGGCCCTGCTCGTGCACGAACTGTTTCTCGCCGGGGTCCACGCTGCGGATGCCGATCTGGCGTACCCACTTGGGCTTGAGGGCCGGGTCTTGCGCGCTGAAGCCGCCCAGGCCCACCAGTTCAGCCGGGCCATGGCCACACAGCACCGCCATGGGCATGCCATGCAGGTTGCCGCTGGGGGTCAGCTCGCAGGTGTTGAAGTCAGCGTGCGCATCCAGCCACAGCACGCGCAGCTTGTGGCCCTTTTGGCGGCAATGCCGCGCCACCGCGCTGATGCTGCCCATGCCCAGGCACCCAAGAGGATGGGCAAGGCGCCGGCCTTCAAGGCTTGGGCCACGGCGCTGTGCACCGCTTGGTTCCAAGCCAGCACCTGTGCAACATGCCGATAGCCGCCTTGCGGCGGCTGCCAAGGATTGGCCGGGCCCTGCAGATTGCCCAGGTCGCGCACCGCAAGGCCCCGGGCTTGGAGCGCAGGCTCCAAGCCCGCCACACGCAGGGCTTCCGGGCCCATGGAGGCGCCACGGGTGCTGGCCCCCACGTCGGTGGGTGCGCCAATCAAAACCGCTTCAGCTCGGTGCATGCGCCGTGGTCCTCCTGCCAAAGATGGCCGTGCCGATGCGCACCAGGGTGGCCCCTTCGGCAATGGCGGCCTCCAGATCATCGCTCATGCCCATGCTCAACACCGGCAGATCCAAGCGGGGGTCGGCGCGCTGCAGTGCGTCGCGCAACTCACGCAGGGCGCGATGGGGGGCACGGCGGTCGGCCTCATCATCGGCCGGCTCGGGTATGGACATCAGCCCGCGCAAGCGCAACCGTGGCAAGGCGTTCACCGCCTGGGCCAAGGCCAGGGCCTCCTGCGGCGCCACCCCCGACTTGCTGGCCTGGCCACTGATGTTGACCTGCAGGCACACCTGCAGCGGCGGCAGGTGGGCGGGGCGTTGGTCCGACAGGCGCTGCGCGATCTTCAAGCGATCCACGCTGTGCACCCAGTCAAAGTGCTCGGCCACCTCACGGGTCTTGTTGCTTTGCAAAGGGCCGATGAGGTGCCACTCCAGGTCTTGCGGGCTGCGGCAAGCGTGGGGCCCGTCTGCCGCGTTGGGGGCCACTGCAGCCGCGCGATCGGCGGCGGCAACAGCGGCGTGCACCGGCGACTGCGACTGCGACTGCGACTGCGAGATCTTGGACTGCGCGATCTTGTCCACCCCCTCTTGGACGTAGTTTTCACCGAAGGCCCGCTGCCCAGCCGCTGCGGCCTGGGCCACAGCCGACCAGGGATGGGTCTTGCTCACCGCCAACAGGGTGACCTCATCAGGGGAGCGACCGCAGGCCGCGCAGGCCCTCGCCATCCGCTCCTTGGTGTGGATCAAGGCCTCGGGAATGGTTTTCATAATGAATCAAGCGTACCGCAGCCACCCAGCAGCCGGCACCGCGCCGGCGCACGGCCCATGGACACCGCACCCGCCTGCTCACTGTTTCCCCTGTTGCAAGAAGCGCTGCACCGCGGCGCCTCAGACCTGCACCTGGCCGCAGGGCGTCCGCCCATGCTGCGGATTCACGGCGACCTGCTGCACCTGGGCCACCGTCCCTTGGCCGCAGACGCCGTCAGCGCCCTGCTGCAGCCCCTGATCAGCGGCGCACACCGCACCGGTACGCCATCAGGCCCTGGCACCGCCTCCCTCGCACCCTCAGGCGCGAACCCTGCCCAAGACCTGGACTTCGCCCTTGAACTGCCCGGGCTGTCGCGCTTTCGGGTGCATGTGTTCGAGCAGCGTCGGGGGCCAGCCGCCGTGATTCGCGTGGTGCCCTCGGCCATTCGCAGCCTGGCCAGCCTGCAGGCGCCATCGGTGTTGGCCGACCTGGCCCTGCGGCCACACGGCCTGGTGCTGGTGGTGGGCCCCACCGGTTCAGGCAAAAGCACCACCCTGGCAGCCCTGGTGGACCACCGCAACCGCAGCCACCCGGGGCACATCCTGACCATCGAGGACCCGATCGAGTTCGTGCACGAAAGCCAACTCAGCCTGGTCAACCAACGCGAGGTGGGCCGCCACACGCCGAGCTTTGAGGCGGCGCTGCGCTCGGCCCTGCGCGAAGACCCGGATGTGATCCTCTTGGGCGAGCTGCGCGATGGGCCTTCGATGCGCTTGGCACTGACCGCCGCCGAAACCGGCCACTTGGTGCTGGCCACGCTGCATGCCAGCAGTGCAGTGCAAGCGGTGGACCGGGTGGTGGACGTGTTTGAGGCCTCTGAAAAGGCCCTGGTGCGCACGCAGCTGTCCGAATCGTTGCAAGGCGTGGTGTCTCAAGTGCTGTGCAAAACCGCCGACGGGCGGGACCGCGTGGCGGCCTGGGAAGTGCTGGTGGGCACCCCGGCCGTGGCCCATCTGATTCGAGAGAACAAAGGGGCGCAATTGGTTTCCGTGATGCAATCCGGTTCGAGCCAGGGCATGCAGACCCTGGACCAACACCTGGCCCAGTTGGCGCACAGTGGCCGAATCACCGCTGATGAAGCGCGCCGCCTGGCCCGTTTTCCGGAGCACTTTCGATGAGCAGCATCGGCAACAAGACCTACGAACCTGCCTCTCCCCAGCGCGTGGCCTTCCTGGGCCTGGGCGTGATGGGCCTGCCCATGGCCGGCCACCTGGCACGCGCCGGCCACCAGGTCACCGTCTACAACCGCACCGCAGCCAAGGCCCAGGCCTGGGCGGCCGAATTCCGGGGTGCGGCTGCGGCCACGCCCGCGCTGGCGGCCCAAGGCGCCGACATCGTCTACGCCTGCGTGGGCAACGATGAAGACCTGCGGGCCATCACCATCGGCGAGCAGGGCGCTTTTGGCGGCATGAAGCCCGGCGCCGTGTTCGTGGACCACACCACCGCCTCGGCCGACGTGGCGCGCTTCCTGTACGCCCAGGCGCGCGCGCAGGGCCTGCACTTTGTGGACGCCCCGGTGTCGGGTGGCCAGGCCGGCGCGGTCAATGGCCTGCTCACGGTTATGTGCGGCGGCGACCCGCTGGCTTTTGAGGCCATCAAGCCGGTGACGATGGCGTTTTCTCGAGCGGTCACCCGGGTGGGCGACAGCGGCGCCGGCCAGCTGGCCAAGATGGTCAACCAAATCTGCATCGCCGGCCTGATTCAAGGCCTGAGCGAAGGCATCGCCTTCGGGCAGCACGCCGGCCTGGACATGCGGCTGGTGCTGGAGGTGATCGGCAAGGGTGCCGCGCAGAGCTGGCAACTCGACAACCGCGGCCCGACCATGGTGGAGGACCGGTTCGACTTCGGCTTTGCCGTGGACTGGATGCGCAAAGACCTGGGCCTGTGCCTGCAAGAGGCGCGGCGCAATGGGGCCCAGCTGCCCGTCACCGCGCTGGTCGACCAGTTCTATGCCGATGTGCAGGCCATGGGCGGCCAGCGCTGGGACACCTCCAGCCTGATCAGGCGGCTAAGGCCACAGGCCTGAGTAAGCCCAGGGCAGGGCCCGCGGCGCGCGGTCCCCGTCCCGTTTCCGGTCTGGGCCCAAAGCCCCGGGTGTGCACTCAGCAGATCGATCAGCGCGTGCCAGTGGCCTTGGAGCGCAGGCGCAACACTTCTTCGGCGCTGATCATTTCGAACACCCGCACCACCTTCTTCACACCCGACACGCCCGCGGCGAGTTGGGTGGCGCGGCGCGACTCGGCCTCCGAGACCATGCCCATGAGGTAGACCACGCCGCCTTCGACGGTGATCTTGAAGGCCGAGGCGGACAGATCAGCCGCCTCGATGAACTTCGCGCGAATCTTGCCCGCAATGATGCCGTCGGAGGCGCGTGCCGTGAGGGCTGACGGAAAGCCCACGGTGAGCTCGTTGACCACGCCCTTGACGTTTTCCACTTGGCCGGCGGCCCGCTCCAAAGCCGCACGATCGGCCTCGGTGGGCACTTCGCCGGTCAGCAGCACCGCGCGGTTGTAGGCCGTGGCATTGACATTGCCTTTATCGCCCACCAATTCCTTGGCGCGCTGGCCCACCTTGATCTCGATGGTCTTGTCTTCGAGCTGAATGCCCGTGGTGCGACGGTCCACGGCCACCACCGCCGAGCCGCCCGCGACCGCGCCGAGGGCCAAGACCTCGCAGCCCTGGAGCGTGAGGGTCGAGGCCAATGCAGCAGCGAGCAGCGCACCGCGGCCCCAGGCGCGCAGCGCTGGGTCCATTGAGGGGTTCACGCGAAACAGGCGCGTCGACGAGGTCATTCGGTTTCTCCAAGCAGTTGCAGGTCGAGCGCATCGACCAAAGCCAGCCAGGCCAGGCGGTACAGGGCGCCGGCCTGCGCCAGCCGGTCGGCGCGCACAGGGATATGGATGTCAATATCGGTCAGCAGTTCCGCGCTGGGCGACAAGGGCGCCTCGCGCGGGGCGGCTGTCCACAGCACCACGGACAGTTCGCGGTCGTGGGCTGCTTCAATCAGGGGGGCCAGGGCCTGGGGAACCCCGTTGGCGGCCGGCCCCTCAAAGACCACCAGCACATCACCGGGCAGGCCCAGCGCATGCACCTGGCGCGCCAAGACGGCTGCGGGGTCGGCCACGGCGCCGCCCACGGCCTGCGTCAGGGCAGCGTTGACAGCGGGGTCGGCCCCCAGCGTGAGGGCCGGCAGGCCCGGGCGCGGGCGTTCGGCACCGCCCATGAACAGCGCTGCGGCGTACAGGGCGTCGGCCTGGGCTGAACCCGTGCCCACCACCAGCAGCTTGCCGCCACCGGTCACGGCGGCCAACAGCAGTTCAACAGCAGCAGCCACCGGGCGCGCCAGGCTTTCCGCAGCCTGCACCAACCCATCGGCGGTGTCGTAAAACTGCTGCTGTATGCGCGGCTCAAGCATGGGCGGGATCATAAGTCAGGGGCTTGTGTCTTCAGGCAGTGGCCTCGAAGGCACCGGGCCACCAGTGCAGCACCGAGCCCTCCAGCGCCACCACGTCGAAGCGGCAAGGCGGCGGTTGCGAACAGCGCAGCAAATAGTGGCGGGCGGCCAGGACCAGGCGGCGCTGTTTGAGTGGCGTCACGCTGGCGCCGGCGCCGCCCTGGCGGGTCTGGGCGCGGGCCCGCACTTCTACGAACACCAGGGTGCCTTGGGGCGTGCGCATGATGAGGTCGATCTCACCCCCTCGGCGATGAGGCCCGCGGGCGACCCGATAATTGCGCTGCACCAGCGTCAGACCCTGGGCCTGCAGGTACCGGCAGGCGCGGTCTTCGGCCTCTGAACCTTTTTGCTGTGTGAATCCCACCACCGTGCTCAACGCAGCAGCCCAAGCGGCTGGCGCACAAGACTTCCCCCCCGGTGCACTGTATGTGGTGGCCACGCCCATCGGCAACCTTGCGGACATCACCCTGAGGGCGGTGCACACCCTGGCCCTGGTGGACGCGGTGGCTTGCGAGGACACCCGGCAGAGTGCCCACCTCTTGACGGCCCTGGGCCTGCACAAGCCGCTGTTGGCGGTGCATGAACACAACGAGCGTGAAGGCGCCCAAAAGGTGGTGGAGCGCCTGCTGCGCGGCGAGCGCGTGGCCTACATCAGCGATGCGGGCACCCCGGCGGTAAGCGACCCCGGTGCCGCCCTGGTGCAAGCCGTGCGCGATGCGGGTTGTCGGTGCCTGCCCCTGCCCGGCGCCAG